>DAHVZZ010000160.1:0-3933 GCA_027323785.1 Acidobacterium sp.
GGCATGGCGAAGCCGATGCCCTCGTTGCCGTCGGACTGGGTGAAGATGGCGGTGTTGACGCCAATGACCTCGCCGGCCATGTCGACGAGCGGACCGCCGGAATTGCCGGGGTTGATGGCGGCATCGGTCTGCAGGAAGTGCTGGAACTCGCCGGCGGTGCCCTGCTGGACGGTGCGGTTCTTGCTGGAGATGATGCCTTCGGTGACGGTGGCGGAGAGGCCGAAGGGCTCACCGATGGCGAGGACCTGGTCGCCGACCTGAACCCCGTCGGAATTGCCCATTTTCACCGTGGGAAGAGGCTTGTCGGTCTTGATTTTGATGACGGCGATATCGGTGGCCTTGTCGAAGCCGACGACCTGAGCGGGGCGGCCCTGGCTGTTTTCGGGGTCGCTGGCGAGGCGGACGTAGATGCGGTCAGCCTTATTGATGACGTGGTCGTTGGTGATGATGTAGCCGCGGGGATCGACGATGAAGCCGGAGCCGAGCGATTCGCGCTCCTGGTCGGTTTCAGGACCCATGCCGGGATTCATGCCGAAGAAGCGGTTGAAGAAATCCTGGAAGCCGTTATCGCCGCCGTTGCCGCCACCGCCGTTGCCGGGGAACTGGCGATTGGGGTCAGCGCCATTCATGCCGTGATGGCCCTTGGGCTGCTTGGGCAGGATCTGGGTATTGATGTTGACGACGGCTGGGCCAATCTCTTTGGCGATGCGGGTGAACTGGGTGCCAAGATCACGCGGCGGGGGGATTTTGAGGGGCGTCGCATCCGAGCTGTTGACCTGAGATTCCTGGCCGCGAACGGAGTTCGCCGCGATGGAGCCGAAGATGATACCGGCCGAAAGGGTCGCCAGGATAGTGAAGGTCGAAGCGAGACGGTTATAGCGGAACCGCCCGAAAAAGGATTTCATTTGAATCGTACCTCGTGATCTTTAGGTTGACACAGCTGGTGAGTTCCCGCGCCTGAGTAGTATAGAGCGGCTGGAATGTGTCGGCTGGCAAAGTGGGTCAAACGACGAGCGGCGTCGGTGCGCAAACGGAGTGGGTTGGCGGATCCTCTTTTCGGCGGGATCGCGGCTAATGGCATTAGACGCGAATTGTATCGGAACGGATACAGGAACTCTAGTCTGGGTCTCCCTCCTGTGGTAGTGGGATGCCTTCATGGGCGGTGGGCTGCACCGGTCCGGGAATGAATTCCGTGAGGGCGATGCCGGCGAGGATGAGCAGGGCGCCGGAGGCGCCGCGCCGGCCAAGGCTTTCTCCGAGAACAAGAAACGAGGTAATCCAGGCAAAGACCGGCTCCAGCGCCAGGATGAGGGCCGTGTGGGTCGCAGGGAGGAACTGCTGCGCCCAGGACTGCACGGCAAAGGCGACCGCAGTGGCGAGCACGGCGGTAATCAGCAGAGCCACGAGGAGTTGGGGCGACCAGTGAATCCATGGATGTTCCAGCAGCGGGGTGCTGATGGCCATGAACAGGGTGCAGAAGCCAATTTGCAGGACAGCGAGCTGCTCGAAGGGAAAGCGCGGGGCGAGGTGGGCCAGGGCGAGGACGTGGAGGGAGAAGCCGACGGCGAAGGCGAAGGTGAGCAGGTCGCCGAGGTTCATGCCGCGGAGGGTGAAGCCGGAGCCGGGCGGGGTGGTGAGGAGCACGATGCCGACGAAGGCGATCAGCGCACCGCACCAGGCATTCCAGCGCGGGGGATGCGCGGTGCGCGGGCGGAGGCCGGGGATGGCCGAGAGCAGGGGCACGAGAACAACCACGAGGCCGGTGATAAAGGCGGATTTGGATGGGGTGGTAAGACGGAGACCGGCGGTCTGGAACTGATAGCCCATGGCGAGGCAGAATCCGACAACGGCTCCGGCGGTAAGAGTGCGGCGATCGATACGGCCAAGGTGCCGGCGGTAGATGACCAGCAGGCAGACGGAGGCCAGAGACATGCGAAGGAGGTTGAAGAGAAGCGGCGAGATGCCGGAAAGGGCGTTCTTGACAACGACGAAGGTAGATCCCCAGATGCAGACGACCGCCAGGAGGATGAGGTGCGCGCGGAAAGAGCGCGAGCCTGACGCGTCCGGAGAGTGAGGCATGCCCGAAGAGTAACAAAGGCCAGAGGAAAGCTGAACCGCGTGAGTTAATGCCGGAAATCAGCAGCTGTGACGCAAGCGCTTGACAGCAGGCGCAGTGCCGGTAATCTAGAAGATTCCTGTCCGGCGCACGAGGCCGGCCGGTTTACGGGGGCGCCACCATCTTGAAGGTACGGGTGTTTTATCACGACAAATGCTTCGACGGGGCGTGTTCCGCGTCGCTGTTCAGCCGTTTTCATCGGGAGTGTATCTCGAAGGATGCGGAATATGAGTTCCACGGGCTGGTGCATCGGGCGGGAGCGCTGTTTAACGAAGCGGACTTCATCGGCGATGAGAATGCCATTGTCGATTTCAAGTATTCGGCGTCGCCGCGGATTACGTGGTGGTTCGATCATCATCTGAGCGCTTTTCTGACGCCGGAAGATCACGAGGATTACCGGGCGGGGCTGGCGGATGGGCGGTACGAGGGGCATCGTTTTTACGATCCGGAGTATGTCTCGTGCACGAGCTTTCTGGCGCACATTGCCGCGACGCGGTTCGGCTTCGATCCTGGGCCGGTGGCGGAGCTGATCCACTGGGCGGATATTGTGGATGGGGCTCTGTATGAAAGTCCGCAGGCGGCGGTGGAGATGGCTGCGCCGGCGATGAAGCTGACGCTCATCATTGAGTCGACGCAGGACCAGCAGTTTGTGCCGCGCCTGATACCGCTGCTGACGCAGATGCCGCTGCAGGAAGTGCTGAACCAGCCATGGGTGGCGGACCTGCTGCCGCCGTTGCTGGAGCGGCACGAGCGGGCGCTGGACCTGATTCGGTCACGGTCGGAATCGAAGCGGGGGACGATCTATTTCGATATCACGGACCATCCGCTGGAGGGCTACAACAAGTTCATTCCGTATTACCTGCATCCGGAGGCGACGTACTCGATTGGGCTGTCGAAGTCGAGCTTCCGCACGAAGGTGGCGGTAGGGTCGAATCCGTGGACGAAGGTGAAGCCGGAGAAAATGGTGAATCTGGCGACCATCTGCGAGCGCTATGGCGGCGGAGGCCATGCGCGCGTGGGGGCGATTTCGTTTCCTCCGGACCGCGAAGACGATGCGCGACGGGCGGCGGCGGAAATTGTGACGGAGTTGCGGGCCGCGGACCCATCGGCTTAAGGCCGCGGGGGAAATCGGGCAGGCGTGAACCGGAGGCGAGCTGCGAGCGTAGTCTCTTCAACGGAGAATTACGATGCGAACTCTTGTGACGGCCTCGGTTCTGGGCCTGGCTTTTTGCGTTGGCGCCGCCGCGCAAAACCCGAATACGCTGACGATGGAAAAAGCGCTGCCGGATGGCGGGACGGTGGCGCTCACTGTGAATGTGGGCGACGTGAAAATACTTGCCTCGCCGCAGCAGGGCGAGGTGCGGCTGGAAATCACGGCAGGGCGGCAAGCGGACCATGCGACGATGGCTTCGTGGGTGCGGCAGTTCAACGTGGCGGCCAACCGGGCGGCGATTGAGATCCACATGCCGAAGGACCGCAAGCACTGTGTCGATTGCTATGGGAACACCAGTGTGGTGGTCTATGTGCCGGAGCGGAGCGACCTGGAAGTGAAGCTGGGCGTGGGAGAACTGCGCATCCAGGGTGTGCGCGGCAACAAAGAGCTGGAAAACGGAGTGGGCGATCTGCGCGTGGGCATTGCGAGCCCGAACGAATATGGGCACGTCGAAACGCATACGCGGATTGGGGACATCCATGATCCATTCAGTCCGGGCGGCGGCGCTCACGGTTTTCTGGGAAAGACGGAGGACTTTGAACTGAAGGGGCACTATCACCTGAAGGCCACGGTGGGAATTGGGGACATCTATTTGTATGAGGAA
>DAHVZZ010000153.1:0-6366 GCA_027323785.1 Acidobacterium sp.
GCTCGTCACAATCACCATCGTCCGCACGCCGTCGATCGTCTGCGGAACCTTCACATCGCTGTTTGTCACATAGACCGTCACCGCGGGCGCTCCCGGATCATCCAGGCTACTGGACGCGGCTGTCCCTAAAATCCCTTTGCCATGCAATAATGCCGACGCCATTTCATTTGCCGTCTGCGCTCGTTTCTCTGCCGAACTGCTCAGTCGCGGCAGCGTGTTCGGCACCGCCGGATCATATCGCAGGCACGCAATCGAGTGCGGGGTCGTCGTCCCCACCAGGCTCAGCTTGTTTCCCGCCTGCTCGCCCAGTTCCCGCAGCACATCGCCTATCGGATTCGCCACGCTCAATCCGTGCCCGTCGCCATCGGTGCCGCCGGCAAAATACAATCCGATCGCCTCGGAATTCCGCGCGTCCAGCACCAGCGCTCCCGAATCGCCGCTGTCCGTGAAATGCGATCCGCCGATCCCGATTTGATTCGTGAAAACCTTCGTCGTATACGGCTCGGTCTCCGCACAATCTTTGTAGTAGTCTACCTTCACTGTCAGCGCGACGGCTTCGATGTTCGAGCACGTCAGTCCGGTCGTCCGGCCGCTCTTGGCGACCTCCATGCCCAGATTCCCCGCCGTCAGCGTTTCGCCCTGGCCAGCCATGGGCGGAGCCGCTTGCAGCCCCCCGTCCGGCCCAGGCGCTCCCAGTTGCAGAATGCTCCCGGATCGATCCACTGCCCCCGGAGCAACCGAGGCCAGGGCCGCATCCACATTCGTCGTCGGCGACGCCAGCGGCACAAAGTACCGCAGTGTCCCCACCGGATGCAGAATCGATCCTGGACGGCTCAGCGGTGTACACGCCCCGTCGATCAGGCCCGGCTGGTCGATCGTATCCCCCGCATGCGCCTGGTCGGATTCCGCCAGCACATGATTGTTGCTCAGAATGTATTCGTGTTTCCCCGGGTCTTCGACCAGCGCCCCCAGCGTCCCTCCGCAGCAGTCCGCAATGTACGAGTTCCCTTTCGAGTCCTGATACGTGTCGAAATCCCCATCGTTCCCGCCCGAGGTCCCCAGTGCCGCTGGCCCGGTCTGAATCGTCTGATTCGTAACAGGATCGCTGACAATTCCGTTGTTATTCAGCAGAACTCTCGCCGCGGATTTCACCGGCCCGCCATTGACCGCCGCAATCACATAAATCTCGCGCGCCGGCATGTTGCTCGGAGCCGTGTAGTTGATCGTGCAGGTGGTGTATCGGTCTTCGCTCTTCCGGCACGCCGGATTGCTCAGCGTTCCCAGCACCCCGGCCGGAGCCGATCCGCCTGTGGGCGTCCATCCCAGCGTCCACTGCACATCGCCCGCATTCACTTCGGAAATCTGTGCGGTCACTTCCGCCGTGGCTCCGGGCGCCAGCGCCATGTCCTGCGGCAGCAGCGGCTGCACAAATCCTGGATGCAACATCAGCGTCAGTGAGGCCGTAGCTCCGCTGGTCCCCGCGCCATCCAGCCACGCCTCCAGCCGAACCGGCACGCTGTCCGCAGACAGTGCTCCCGGCGCCGTATAGACGCCTGTTGCGTCGATTTGCCCCTCGCCCAGGCTCGCCGCGTTACCCCCGGAGGCGATACTCCACCGAACCGGGGCCGCTCCGCCAGACGGAACCGACGCCCGCAGCGACACTTGCCCATTCGTCCGGACACTTGACGCCGACGCGCTCAGCGACAGCCCCGCCCCGCTTCCCGCCGTGGAATAGTTCATGGAGCCGCAGCCCGTCACCCCCACAGCCAAAAGGCCCAGCACCAGCCGAATTATCGCTGCCCGAGTCATCCGTCGGATTCAGAGATTATCTTAGCCTTCCGCCTCGCCTCTTCGCCGAAAATGAAAAAGGGAGTGCCATTACACTCCCTCTTCCATCCATAGCTCTTCCGTAATCAACGAGCAGCAGCTACGCGGCTACGTTTGATTTGTGATCTCTGGCCGGTACCAGCTGCGGTACAGCGACTGGAGCGGGTATAACCCGCACTTCGCCAGCATGGGCAGCCTTCATCCGGCGAATCTCGCGGGGCGTTAGGGGCCTCATCTCTGTAGCCGAGTAGTAAATTTGCTTCCCGCACGAAAGGCAGACCTTATACGTCTCCTGTCCGATGGTGAAGGGACGCGTCACTTTTGAATGGCTGCAACCAACCAGAATCTCAACAAAGAAACGAACTACCGACCGAAGGCAGTTAACCAGAATACTCATATCGAACACGCTCTCCTTTCTTCTGGTCATCGCGCGCATATCATCAGATGCGCCATCCGCGAAAATGTCGCCCGCCAACGGGCAACTTTTAACTCCCCACGCGCACGACCAGCTTGCCAAAATGAGCCCCCTGCTCCATCCGCCGCAGCGCCTCGGGCAGCTCATCGAACCTAAATACTTCATCCACCACGGGTTTCAGCTTTGTCTGTACAATTGCCCGGTTCATCTCCTCGAAATCTGCCCTCGATCCGACATAAATCCCCTGCAGGTGAACCTGCTTGTGCAGAATCCGCGGAATCTCAATCCCTTCCTGCGACTGGCTCAGCACTCCGATCTGCGCCACCGTTCCCCCAATGCGCACCGACCGCAGCGACCGCGAGAAGGTTCCCGCGCCGCCCACCTCCACCACCAGGTCCGCGCCGCGTCCATCCGTCTGCTTCTCCACCCACTGATCCCAGTCGGGCTCCGTTCGGTAGTTCACCCCGGCATCCAGCCCCAGCTTCTTTGCCCGCTCCAGCTTGACGTCGCTACTGGACGTCCCCACCACCCGCGCTCCCAGCAACTTCGCGAACTGCAGCGCAAAAATCGACACCCCGCCGGTGCCCTGGATCACTACCGTATCGCCGGCCTTCACCCGGCCGGCATGAACCACCGCATTCCACGCTGTCACCCCCGCGCACGGCAGCGTTGCCGCTTCCTCATAGGACAGGTGCTCCGGCACGCGCACTACTCCTCCTTCGTGCAGGACCACATATTCGGACAACATCCCGTCAATATCCCCGCCCAGCGCCCCGCGGATCTTCTCCGCGTCCGCCGCGCCGTCGATCCAGTTCTGCATAAAGATCCCGGCCACGCGGTCTCCGGCCTTCACCCGCGTCACGCCCTCGCCCACCGTCACCACTTCTCCCGCCCCGTCCGACGCCGGAATCCGCGGGAGATGCATCTTCGGGTTGTACTTCCCCAGCACGATCATCAGATCGCGGTAGTTGAGCGACACTGCGCGCACCCGCACCAGCACCTCGCCCCGCTGGAGTTTAGGGTCGGCCACTGTAGCCAGTTCCAGCTTTTCTAGACCAAACGAAGGAATTCGCCATACTTTCATACACCGACGGATGCCCCATCCCCCCAGCAGGATGCAGGATTCCCCCGGCGCAAATGCCAATGCGCGGTACGATAGAAATATGGCCAGAGGATGGGAGAGCAAATCCGTGGAGGAACAGATCGAACAGCAGGCGCAACCAGCAGAAAATACGCAATCCGCATCCGCGGATGCACCACCCACTACCCAGCAACTCGCCGCAAAAGCAAGTCGTGAGCGCACCCGTCAGGCTCTCGAACTTCAGCGCGACCGCATTCTCGACGAACGCACCTCCAGCCCCATCCGCCGCGCCGCTCTGGAAGCGGCCCTCGCCGACATCGAGGCTAAGCTCACTCATCTCTGAACCTCATTGCCGGCTCTCCGCCAAAGGCGAAGTCGTCACGTCCTCGACCTCTGCCTCGCTCAGGCTTTTCGGTTGAATACCAGCGAATTCGCCTGGTCCACCGTCGTCATCAGCACCCGCGCAACATTCACATGCGCCGGACGCGTCGCAGCCCACACCACCGCGTCCGCCACATCTTCAGCCTGAAGCGGCGTAATGTTCTGGTACACCCTGGCGGCCCGCTCCTTATCCCCCCGGAACCGCACTTCGCTGAACTCCGTCTCCACCATCCCCGGATCGATGCTCGTCACCCGCACCGGCGTCCCCATCAGGTCCAGCCGCAGGCCGTCGTTGATCAGCCGCACCGCCCCTTTTGTCCCGCAGTACACATTCCCGCCAGGATACGCGAGATCCCCAGCCGTCGACCCCAGATTGACGACGTGCCCCCGTCCGCGCTCCACCATGCCCGCCACCACTGCCCGCGTCACCCACAGCAGGCCCTTCACATTGGTGTCGATCATCTCCTCCCAGTCGTGCGGATTCCCCTCCCACAGCTTGTCGAGCCCGCGGCTCAGCCCGGCGTTGTTCACCAGCACCTCAATCTCTCGCCACTCCTCCGGCAACGCCGCCACCGCTCGCTCTACGCTGGCTCTGTCCCGCACGTCCAGCGCGAAATTCCGCACGTCGGCCGCTCCCGAGGCACGCAGGGCCGCCTCCATTTCTCTCAGTCGCTCCGTGCGCCGAGCCGCCAGCAACAGCTTCGCGCCCTCCGCCGCAAACGCCTCGGCACACGCTGCGCCAATCCCCGCGCTCGCCCCCGTAATGAAAACAACACAACCCTTCAAGCTCGTCTTTCTCATAGCTCCATTCTCGCGATTATTCCCTGCTGTGAATTGCCTTTTCCAGTTGGTAGTATCCCGCCGCCCAATCCTGGTCCTTCATCCCCGCCTCAATCGCCCGATAAAACGTCTCCATGAACACATCGCCCAAAGGCGTCTTCACCTCTGCCTCGTGCGCCGCTTCCCGGAACAGCCGCATATCCTTCTCTCCCAGCGCGATCGTCCCGCCCGGCTTTTCCGGCGGATGCAGCATGATGTTTCCGTACATCGCGTAGAACGGCGACTGGAACAGCGCATTGTTCACCGTCTCCAGAAACACCGCCGGATCGATCTCCATCGCCTCCGCAAAAATCATGCTCTCGGTCAGCGAGGCAATCATCGCTGTAATCATAAAATTGCCGCCGAGTTTCATCGCATGCGCGCTCCACGCATGCTCTCCCACCACCGTAATGCCACGGCTGTAGGTCTCCATGAGTGGACGAACCTTCTCAATCGCCGCCTTCGGACCGCCCGCCGCAATCCAAAGCTTGCCCGCCTCGGCCACATGCGGACGCCCAAAGACCGGAGCCGCCACAAACACCTGCCCCCGATGCCCGTGTTCCTCCGTCAGCCGTTTTGAAAGCGCCACGCTCAGTGTGCTCAGCGATACATGGATCGCTCCCGCTTTCAGGCTCTGCAGCACTCCATCCCTGTACATCACATCTTCGAGCGCAGGATCGTCCATCACCATCGAAAACACTACATCCGCTCCCTGTACCGCTTCCGAGGCCGCTTTGGCCACCTGTGCTCCATCTTTGGCCAGCGCTTCGGCCCTCGACGGCGTCCGGTTCCACACCGTCAAATCGTTCCCTGCCTTCAGCAGCTGTCGGCTGATGGCGGTCCCCATCTTTCCCAAACCGAGAAATGCGATCTTCACCGCTCCACTCCTCTCCCGAAGCTTTTAGATTGCCGATTCACTGGATAGGATGAGCGACGGCAAGCTGGCGAAGCAACCCACCACGCATCCGCTGCGCACTCCGCTCAGAATGCCGCTTAAATCAGCGGCCCCGTCATCCCCGCAAATCCCCGTTTTCCTGTAAACTGAAGATTCGCAACTTTCTATTAGGAAACGACTATGTCCATTCATCCCGTCATGCAGCGCCTCGCCGATAAGCTGAACCGCACCGATCTGCCCGACTTCGTTCCGGGTGACACAGTCCGCGTTCAGGTCCGGATCAAGGAAGGCGAAAAAGAGCGCCTCCAGGCATTTGAGGGCGTTGTTATCGCCCGTAAGAACGGCCCCCAGGGCAGCTTCACCGTTCGCAAAATGAGCTTCGGCCAGGGCGTCGAGCGCATCTTCCCGTTCAACAGCAAAGTGATTGACAAGGTGCAGTGCGTCCGCTCCGCCAAAGTTCGCCGCGCCAAGCTCTTCTACCTCCGCGGTCTCCGTGGCAAGGCCGCGCGCCTCAAGGAAATCGAGCGCGCCTAGGACCCTATCAGTCCTCGCCTTCAATCTCAAGCTGAGATCAACCCCGAGCTGAGCGCCGCCAAGGCGCTCAGCTTTTCTATTGCCGATAATTCTCTGCTATCTGCGGAGGCGGCCTCTTCGCCTCACATTTTCCGGTTGGCTGCAAAAGACCCAGCGCATGCACCCGCAACTACGGGATCGCCTGCCCTGCCGCCGTCATCTGCCGACGATGCTGCTCGTCGTAGTTCCTGATGCTCTCCGGCAGTGGCGCGTAGCTCAGAGTCCCTGCCAGCGCCTGTCCATCGGTGATCATGTACTCGATGAACTGCTTGAGCGCCGTCCGCTTTGCCTTATCCGGGCCATCCTTCGGGATGATCAGGAACGTCAGCCCCGCAATCGGATAAGCGGCTGGCGCACTGGCCGGCGGATTCACAA
>DAHVZZ010000180.1:0-2779 GCA_027323785.1 Acidobacterium sp.
CATTGAGACCGTGCAGGTGATTGCCTACGCCAGCCGTGTCCTGCAGCTCGCCGCTGAGCTCTTCGGCGATCGCGCCGGAGGTTTCGAACAACAGTTCGTGGAGCGCCTCGCCGCGGCCAAAAGCAATCTCCCCGAACAGGAAGACGGCGCGAGCATTTACAACAGCCAGATCCGCGTGATGCAGGTGGGTCTGGAACAGGTCGCCGCCCATTATGCCATCAGCTCCGTCTTCACCAGCTACCCCGAGGAGACCGATATATTCTGCTATTCCATCCGCCGGCTGGGATACGACACCGCTTCTTCCGGCCGGGTGCGCGTCGTCGCCGGGCAGGCGCTCATATCATCCAGAATCACCGAAGCCTCGGAAACGGTGGCGTTCGCGGTTCTGCATTTTGGCGATCAGAACATCACCGCGGTGGTAAAACACTGGAGCCCGGAGGAAAGCGCCGCATATCGAAAGTTCTTCGACGAAGCCAGGGCAGCCGTTATGCTCGCGGACTTCCCGGAGGTGGTCCGCTGCTTCGATCGCTACTTTCAGGGGCATACGTATTCCATCCGCTCGCTCTTCCGCGATGAACAGAAGCGCATTCTGGACCTCCTGCTCACCGGCACCATCGACGAAGTGGAAACCAGCCTCTCCGCCATCTACGAGAATCAGGCCTCGCTGCTCCACTTCCTGAGCCAGAGCGGGCTGCCACGTCCCGCCGCCCTTGATCTGGCGGCCTCGTTTGCCATCAATGCCGGACTGAAGCGAGCTCTGGAGAGCGATCCGATCGATGCGGTCCAGGTGCGATCCTGGCTGGATCTTGCGCAGGCCGACCAGGTTTCGCTCGACAAGCCGCTCCTGAGCTACCTCGCCGACAAACGAATGAAGAGTTCGATGGTGACGCTCCACAGCGACCCGAATGAGCCGTATTTGCTGGAAGATGCGCTGCTGATTGCGCGCACCCTCCGGGAACTGCCCTTCGATCTGAATCTGTGGCAGGCGCAGAATCTCTGGTATGACGCTTTTCGCCACATTCGCGACCAGTCGCCTGCCGACGAGGTCTTTGAAAAGTGGAAGGAGCTCGGACGCCAGCTGCACATCTCTGTCGAGGACATTGTGGCCGAAGAGGGCAATGGCAACGGCCTGCACGAGGCCGCCAAAATTGCGGAAGGCTCTTCACGGGCCTCCTGAAAGGCTCAAACCCTCCGACCTGGTGCTGCGGCACGGTTCTGCTTTACGCTGAATCGTGCCCCCGATGAATGTGCTTCTGCGGAAATGGTGGCAACTGGATGACGAAAATATCAGGCGAAGTGGACAGACGCGCCTTCCTCGGACTCGGTGCCAAGCTGGGCGGAGCCGCGATGCTGGGGCGGATGCTGGACTGGCCAGGAGAGCTCTCCGGCAACCGGCCGCAGCCCTCGGCGCGGCACTTCACCAGCCCCGCGATTGAAGAAACGATCCAACGGGTCAGCGGACGTATCGCCGATCCCACGCTGGCGCGGATGTTCGAGTGCTGCTTTCCGAACACCCTGGATACGACCGTCTTCCCCGGCCAGTTCGACGGCAAGCCGGACACCTTCGTGATCACGGGCGACATCGATGCCATGTGGCTGCGCGATTCTTCCGCGCAGGTCTGGCCCTATCTTCCCTTTATGAAACAGGACGCCAGCCTGGAGCGGCTCATCGAAGGCGTGATCCGACGGCAGACGCGGCAGATCCTGCTCGATCCTTACGCAAATGCCTTTCTGCGCTCTCCTCACAACCGTCCGCTGTCCTGGTCCGTGCACGACAGGACGCGGATGCTCCCTGGTATCGGTGAGCGCAAATGGGAGATCGATTCGCTTTGTTATCCGGTGCGCTTGTCGCATGCGTTCTGGAAGAAAACAGGCCGGACGGACCTATTCGACGAGCAGTGGCACCGGGCGGCGGAGCTGACGGTGACGACGTTCCGGCAGCAGCAGCGCAAGGCGTCCCGCGGTCCCTATTGTTTCCAGCGGGCCTCGCTGAATCCCTACGATACGCTCGCTCTGGATGGCTACGGCAATCCGGCCCGGCCGAACGGCATGATCTTTTCGATGTTTCGCCCCTCGGACGACGCATGCATTTATCCGCTCTTTGTTCCAGCCAATCTGTTTGCCGTGAAGACGCTCCACCGGCTGAGGGAAATGGCCGCGGAAATCTGTGCCGACCGCGCTTTGGCGGCCGAATGCGGCGCCCTGGCGGACGAGGTCGATACGGCCATCCGGCTGCACGCTATCGTTGAGCCCACAAACGCACGCAGCATATGGGCATACGAGGTGGATGGCTACGGGAACGCGCTGTTGATGGATGACGCCAACGTCCCCAGCCTGCTCGGCCTTCCCTATCTTGAATGCTGCGATTCCCGCGATCCGCTGTACCTGCGCACCCGGGACTTCGTCCTGAGCGATCGGAATCCATGGTTCTTCCGAGGCTCGGCCGGCGAGGGGATCGGCGGTCCGCACATCGGCATGAACTACGCCTGGCCCATCTCCATTGCGATGCGCGCGCTGACCTCCCACGACACGGAAGAGATCGCGGTCTGTCTGCGCACGCTGCGCAACACCACCGCCGGCACGGATTACATGCATGAATCTTTCGACGTCAACGATCCGGCACGCTACACGCGCCCCTGGTTCGCCTGGGCCAACTCACTCTTTGGAGAGCTGATCCTGAAAGTGGAAGCCGAGCATCCCGCGCTGCTGCAGCGGACTTATTAAAGCAGGATCGGGCCGGACTCGGCCCGGGGCTTCAGAACGACTCCAGAATGTCGGC
>DAHVZZ010000181.1:0-4037 GCA_027323785.1 Acidobacterium sp.
GGGAATTGATGCGTTTTACTGGACAGGCACGAAGGAGGAGCGGGTCAAGATCAAGAACATCAGCCCCACAGGAGTTTTCCTGCTGGCAGGCCAGCCCTGGTCTCCAGGCACTTCCGTACTTTTGACTTTGCAAAGTCAGGGCTGGATAGACGGCAATTTCAAGCAGCGGATCAGACTGCGAGCCAGTGTTGTTTGGGCGGACAAAGACGGCGCCGCTCTGACCTTTGTGCCCCAATATATCGATACCCTTGGGTGGCTCGACCTGATGTCCAAAGCGGTAACGCTGACTCCTCAAAATGACGCAGTTCAAGTCTTCCGTATGGCCAAGGCACTCGCTTTTCTCATGCGCATCTCCCCTTCCGCCGCAGGCGAAATTTCGCAACTGATTACCAAAGAGCTGAGCGACGAGCGAAGCGCGACTGCGTTGGAAGTTATGCTTCAAGCCGACGAAATCCTGGTGTCCAAAGGCTACACGCCGAGAACCGGCGTATCTGCGCCGCTCATTCGGCGGATACTGGAAGCGGGGTCAAAGACGAGCGAAGAACTGATGCGGCAAAGCTGGGCGGGCCTGCTTGCTAGTTCCTGCCTCGTCGGATCGGAAGACTCGATCAGTCTGACTTTCGTCGATTTGCTGTTCATGCTGCGCCCACTTCATGTTCGCATCCTCATGGCTGGCGGCCAAAGAGCCATTGAAAGCGGTTGGATGCCGGGAACAAGCCTTTCCCAAGCCTTTCATTGCACAATGGGCGAAATGAAGAAAATCGCGGAAAACGGGAAGATGGCCGGAATTGAGTGGGCATTGAACGACCTGCATGACTTTGGCCTGCTGGAATTGACAGTCAAACCGTTGGGCTTTGCTCCCCTTGACCATGCCAATCTAACGCTCACAAACACGGGCCTCGAGCTGTACACGCGATGCAGCGGCCAGCTCCCACCCCATCAGGACGAAATCGCGCCAGCCAAGACTGCTTTTTGAGGCGCGACAGGATGCGGGCTGAAATCCGCGCGCTCCGTGCTGTCTTTCCGCACCGCATGATCCGCCTCGATTTCCTGGTTGTGGGGCCGCCTCGGAAGATTAAGTCTTTGAGGCGGCGACGCGCCGGAGCACGCCCTAAAAGCGACCGGCTCTCTGGCGCGCTACCATGCCCTCTTTCCGCCCCGCCGTGCACGCCGTTCCCGATCATCGCCGGCAGCCTGCACTCTACAACGGAAGCACCTTGTCCGCGCAGGTCCAGCTATGTTCCAGGCAACATCGTTGCCCGCTCTGCCAGCGTGCCGGATCTTCATCCTCAGTATCAGGAAACCAACGCGCATCTCGTGGCACTCATGGTCTGCTCTCTTACTTCAGCATCAGGTTCCATGCAAGATCGATGACGAACAGAGCCGCATTGGTGGCGACGTCAGTTGAAGTTGTGTCAGTTTTGATAGTGCCGTTTGCAGTAGCTCCATGTCGCGCCTTCGTAATAGAGCCTTCGTACCCTTCAGTTAGTTACTCCGGCATAGCCTGCAAATTACCTCCTTGACTGAACATCGTTCCAAGTTATAATGGTCTAACTTTTCGACTGATGGCACTGCCTTTGAGCGGCAAGCATGCGAATTGCCAAGTGACCGGGAACGCTCGATTCGCCTTTTCTCCTTCGTGCCCACCGTCCAGCCCAAAAGCATACCCTGCAAGGAAGGATCTATGCGAACAGGTCAGCGGCAAATCTCAATTCTTGTAGCATGCGAGCGGAAGATGGATTCCGAATTATTCTCACAGGCACTCAATCAGCATGCCGGATTTCACGTCGTTGCGTGCGCAACCAGCGTCAGTGACGTTCTCTTGTCTGTACGCAAGACGGCGGTAGATATCGCCTTGATCAGCACGGCCCTTGAGGACGGCGCACTCAGCGGGATTATGGCAATGCAGAAACTCCAGGAAACATGCCCGAGCGTCAAGGGAGTGATTCTCTTCGAGCGGGCCGAAGCCCATCTGATCGTCTCTGCTTTCCGCGCCGGCGCTCGAGGAGTACTTTGCCCCACGAGAGACGGCATTGAAAAGCTCTGCCGCTGTGTGGATCGGGTCAATGACGGTCAGATCTGGGCAAGCAGTACGGAGTTGCTGCAGGTGCTGGAGGCCTTTGCTCAGTCCGCACCTCCCCGGATTGTCAATGCCAAGGGGGCTCGATTGCTGACCAAGCGCGAAGAACAGGTGGTTCGTCTTGTTGAACAAGCTTTAACCAACCGCCAAATCGCGGAAAGGCTGCACTTGAGCGAGCACACAATCCGGAATAATCTGTTCCGCATCTTCGACAAGCTCGGAGTCTCGACGCGTGTCGAGCTTGCGCTCTATGCAGCGACCGCGTCAAAGCGCGTGCTGCCACCGGCACTCGATGACAGCGATACAAGAGCAAATACTAGACCGCATCTCTTCGATGAGCACTCGTCTGTTCAATGACCTGTCTTAGCCCTGGTGCATGGGCCAATCCACATCAGAACGCGATCGGCATCGCACCGCCCTCTTGGAGGCCTCAAAAGGAGACTTCTCTTACGGCGTACGCTCTGGTGTGTACCTTCCCTTTCCCATTTGCCAGTACGCAGTGCGCCGCCCGAGGGGCGCTGGTTACTAACATGCCGCAAGACACTTTCACGGCAAATACGCTATGTTACCCGTAGGTACACGCATTTCTCCTCAGTACAGAGACATCGATACCACTCGATTGTCAATGATTCTCTATCTACCATGCGTGACGGTTGTGACAGCTATACCATGGACCTTCCTTCTCTTGTACTGCTTGCTTCATCACTCTATCCTCGTGTTCTACGCGACCAATGCGGTACGTAGGAAATGAAGTCACACCCTATCGGGTGTCGGGGCAATGATGGCCTTGACCAAGCAACGCACAAAGCGATTCGAATATGCCGCACCGGCTACCTTCTGGTGGTCGCCGGCGGAAGGATTCCTCCATTCCAGCAATGGCGTTACCCGCAATATCGGTAGCAACGGCGTATTGATTGAGACGGGTGAATGTCCCCCTGCAGGAGTTCACATTCAAGTCACGGTCTACCTGCCGCGGGTAGAAGGCAGTGGCTACGCGATGAAGTTACATGGCGAAGGCCTTGTAGTACGTGTCGAAGGCGGGCTGATGGGGTCGGATGAACAACCGACTGCATTCGCCGCTTCAGTACAGTTCTATCCTGAGCAATTGGACGGCTCGGAGCAGCCCGGCAAAAGCGACGCCAGTCTGGCACAAGTGCTGCGCAGCGTACTACGGAATTGTTCTTAAGTCATCCTGTGGAAAACGGGATTTGCGACTGAGGATGGCGAAGCCATGCCCGAAAACTGCCTGGACAGGAACCCAACGGAGTGCATTAAGCTGCCGCCAGCGGCGCAGTGGTATGCGGCCTATACCGCCACGCACCATGAAAAGCGGGTTCATGAGCAACTCCGTGAACGCAACGTCGAGTCCTTTCTTCCCTTGTACCGCACGCGCCGTAGCTGGAAGAAGCGTGTGCCGGAAATTGTGGACCTGCCGCTGGTTCCCAATTATGTTTTCGTCCACATTACGCGGGGTGCGAAAACGGCAGTTCTCGGTACCGCCGGCGTATTTTCGATCGTCGGAGGCGCGACAACTTCATGGGCGGTCCCGGAGCGGGAAATCGAAGCCTTGCGCAATGCCGTCGCACTGCACCGCGTGCAACCTCACGAATATCTGGTGGCTGGTGAGAGGGCCAGGGTCTGTTCTGGAATCTTCGCAGGACTTGAAGGTGTCATCGTTCGCAAAACGAACGACCTTCACATCGTGCTCACCCTCGACCAGATCATGCGCAGTGTGGCCATCGAAGTTAGCGCCGACCAACTGGAGCCGATCTCCCGCCGTCCGACTCAGGCCATCAACTACGCTTTCTCCCAGTGCACTGCGCCCTAGGAACTTGTTGAAATAGGTACATCGCCTGCGGCGTTGCACCGGGGCTGTTCGTCTTATAAGCATGCGTGGAGACGAGCGGGTTCAGGATGGGATGTTCAGCTATGTTTCATTGGAGCAGCGAGTGCCACA
>DAHVZZ010000189.1:0-5997 GCA_027323785.1 Acidobacterium sp.
CGCCATCGCCGAAATCTACGCCCGCTACCTCGCCGCCGCACTCGATCAGCACGACGTCTGCGCCCTCGTCACCTGGGGCATCTGCGATCCCTATTCCTGGTACAACTCCACCTGGTTCCACCAGTTCCAGCGCGCCGATCATCTCCTCCAGCGCCCCCTGCTTTTCGACGCCCACTTCCGCCCCAAACCCAGCTTCTACGCCGTCCTCAACGCCCTTCACCACGCCCCGAAGCGCACTCCGGTCACCGCCTGACCGGAGCCGGATTCAGCGCAGCCCCGGACCTGCCATTCACTCACCGCCACGCACAGCCTGTTCGTGGCTGCTAACGCAGCCGGCGAGGATGTGCGTCTCGTCTGCATGGATCGGTGGCGGCAATACCCGAAAGGATGCAGTTGCGACAGCATTCCTGTCCCTTAAAATAGAAGCGCCCCTCCCATGTATTTGCCCATCGTGATGTTCGGGTACGCTGGAATTCTTTGCCTGGTGCTGGCCGGGTGCGTGGTTGTTTCACGAACGCTTCCCGCACTGCAGGGGATTCGAGAACTGCGCTGGGCCGTCGCCGCGGCCATTGCCTCCGTCGTGCTTGTGGGGCTGCGCCCCTGGATATCGGCCTTTTCCAGCGTCCTGCTCGGCAATGCCGCGCTCTTCGCATACTTTCTGCTCGTCTACTGGACGGTCGCACGCATCCTGGGTACCCGGGCGCGCGCTCTGCCCTGGCTCATCGGGATCTCCTCCGTCGCGCTGCTGCCGCTAGCGTTCTACACCTTCCTTCGTCCGAACATCGTTTTCCGAATTCTCCTGAGCGGCGGAGTAGCAGCGGCCATTGCGGCAACGCTCGCCGCAATGCTGTTTCGCCAGAAGGCGCCCGGCCTCAAATCCGCCGCCGCCGCCCTGGCATGGGCCCAGGTGCTTGCGGCTCTCCTGTACCTCGCAAGGTCCGCGGCCAGCCTGCTGCATCCGCCGATTCACTTCGTCAGCGGCAGTTGGACCCAGACTGCCCTCACCTACGGACAAATGTTAGCCCGCCTGGCAACCTGCTGCGGCGTGGTCTGGCTGGCTGTGTGCGTCTACAGAACCGACCTCGAAAAGCGTGCCATGAGCGACAGCCTGACCGGCCTCCTCAATCGCCGTGCATTCGACGAACTGCTCTCGCGAGAAATGCGGCGGCATCGATTCACAGGCGCGAGCCTCTCTCTCATCCTTGTCGATATCGATCGATTCAAGGATGTGAATGACACCTACGGGCATAATGAAGGCGATGCCGTGATCCGCCAGACCGGAGAGACCCTCAGGATCGGGATTCGCCCCAGCGACTCTCTCGCTCGATACGGCGGCGAGGAGTTTGCAGTTCTGCTTCCCGACGCCAATTCGGAACTCGCAGTCGCCATCGCCGAGCGCCTGCGCACCGAAATCGAACAGACCCCGATCGGTCCGGAAAGAATCCGCATAACGGCAAGCATGGGCGTTGCCGAAAGCCGCCCCCTCGAGTCCCCGCTCGATTTCCTCAGGCGGTGCGACCAGGCCCTCTATCGATCCAAACAAACCGGCCGAAACGGCGTCTCTGCCTCCATAAACTCTCCCCGCCCGGCGGTGCCTTCGGCCTAGGGATGGCAATATTGTCCTCGCCAACCCAAACCTGGAACCCCCGGCAACAGCGCCCATCGCGCGTTCCGGCCCAAGGCCCCGCTAAAACGTCACCTGAGTCGAAAACTGGATCTCGCGCGCCGGCAACTGATTGGCCACGCCCGGCAACGGCTCTCCAAAACCAGGCCCCGCCACCGGTCCGTTGCCATATGTTCCGCTGTACCCAATGAAGTTCGGATGATTCGTCGCATTAAACGCTTCCGCGCGAACATCCATCGCGGCACGCGTGTGCGGAATGGCGAAGCTCCGTTCAATAAACGGCGACACATCGTAGATAGGCTGCCCGCGGCCGGTATTGCGCCCCACAACATGGCCGTCAATGACCGGGCGGTCATTCGTGGCGCCCAGATCGCCGCTGTTCACCGTGCCGGTTACGTAGTTGAACGGCAGTCCGGAAGCAAGCGTGGCCACGCCGCCAAGGCTCAGGCGGAAAGGCCCGGCATAGACACCGCTCAGCACAAAGCGGTTTCGCTGGTCGAAAATTGCGTTGCCGTACTCCGCGCGATTCGTGAAATTCGGATCGTTGGGATTCTGGCTCGGCCTCGCAACGTCCGGATCCACATTATCGAGCGTGTGCGACCAGACGTAACTGGCCAGCAGCCACGCGTGATTAGCAAACCGCTCGCGGAGATTCACCTCCAGCGCGTTGTAATTGGCGAAGCCGTCGTTCACGTCGCTCTGGATCACGCTGTACGGCGGCTCGGGATTCGTGGGCGCGCTCGGGTCGCACGCGATATTGTGCTGCCTGTACCAGTAGATCCAGTAGGGCCGCGTACAATTCGCTTCCTGCGCCGTGCGCGACTGCCCCTGCGCCGTGCGGTTGAATGGTGCAGGTGGATCGACGTCGAGCGGTCGAACGTTGTGAAGCGTATGCGAGCCTACGTAATCCACGCTGAGGATCAAGCGGACCGGCAGCTTCCGCTGTACACCCAATATCCACTGCTCCGTGTACGGATTCAGCAGCTTGCCGGGATAACCCTTCAGCGTGGACGTGGGAAAGAACTGGTCGTAATAGGCGGCCCGGCCCGGACGGATATAGAGGCTGCGCAGTGGTACAGTCGCGCCCTCCGGAAACCCCGCCAGCGGAGCGGCGGAGATGCTGGCAGGAAAGCCGATCTGACCCGGCTCCGCGGTGTAATTAAAGACACCCGTGGGACCAGTTAGCGCATAACTCCCCTCAGAGTTATCGGCAATCTCAGAGTAATAGATCCCGAACCCTCCGCGGATCACCGTGCGCCCTTTTCCGCCCGAATCGTAGTCGAAGCCGATGCGCGGCGCTAGATCGTTGCGCGAGTCGGTGAACGTCTGGAGTTCATAGCGCAGTCCCAGATTGAGCGTGAGCTGGTTTGTGACGTGGTCATCGTCCTGCGCAAAAATCGACCAGAGAAAGTCGTTCACCAGATACGAGGCGCTTCCGAAAGCCTGCGTGTAGGTCTCAACATTGTCGATGTTGTCGAGATATGCCGGACTTTCGCAATAAGTGAGCGCCTGGGTGCAGGTCTTGTACTGGAATTCCCCGTCGTAGATAGGCCCGCCAAATTCCTTCCCGTTGCCCCCGCTATGCGAGGCGATGAGGCTGGTCCCGATATTCAGCTGCTGCCGGCTGAAGCTGGCAGTCACCACATCGTCGACCGAGTACTGATGATTCATCAGCAGCGAGCGCTGCGAGGTGCCCGACTGGAAAGTGCCGCCCGTCGAAATCGGCACAACAAACTCCGTCCCAAAGACAGCAGGATCCACTTCGGTAATCGGCGAAGCCAGCTGGAACTGCGCCCGCAGATCATTCAGCAGCCTCGAACCGATCAGCCACGTATCGCCCAGCTCCGTCGTGTAAGTGCGTCGCCGAAACGTCAGCGCCTCGCTCGGCAGCGTATTCCCCCCAACCAGCCCCTTCGGATTGGTGTCGTAAAACAAGTCAGCGTCTTCGCGCAGAAAGATACGCTGCCGCGATGAGAACTCGTGATCGATGCGCAGGTAGCCCAGCCCGCCGCGATAGTGTCCGATGAAATTCCCCGGAGCAATCGGAGAAGTGACCGGAGAGGCGCGATCTTCCGACGTGTATTCTCCTGAGACAAAGAACTGCGTGCGCTTTCCGGCCAGCGGACCGCCAAGCGCGGCTGCTCCCTGCTCCAGCGTGTCGTTGGTAATATCGCCGCTGCTGGCATGACCTGGCTGAAAGCCGGAAAGGCTGGCTTCAGAGGCCGAAGGACGCCATGCCTCAAAAGCTGAGCCGTGGAAATGTTTCGTGCCGGACTTAGTTACGATATTGACCACGCCTCCCGCGCTCGCGCCATACTGCGCGGAAAAGGAATTCTCCAGCACAGTCATCTCTTCCACGGCATTCAGCGGAATACTGCTGAAGATCGTCTGTCGGCCCCAGCTGTCGTCCGCGTTAGCGCCATCCACCTCGTACCATGTTTCCCGGCGCCCGGCTCCATTGGTCGTGAACAGGTTCTGATTCACGAAGATATCGCCCTGATTGATGGCGGGCCGGTTGGCGGCATTCAGCAGAGGCAGATACGTAATGCGCTGATTGAACAGCGGCAGCGCACCGATCTGCGAGGAAGAGAGGACCTCGCCCAACTGCGGTTCGTCGGCGCGGAGCGCACCCATTTGTCCGGTAACCGTCACGCTCGTCAGCCCACCGGGAATGCCCAGGCGCAAATCGACTCGGGCGATCACACCGCCTTCGAGGCGCAGCGCTGATTCTGTCGCAGCGGCAAAGCCCGGTGCGCTGGCCACAATTCTGTAACTGCCCATGATCGGTAAGCCACCGAACTGGAACGAGCCCCGCGAATCCGTCTCCGTGTGGAGCGAGAGACCAGTCACGGAGTTGATGATGACAACCCGTGCCTGAGCTACGGAACGTCCATCCGGATCCAGGACATGTCCGCGCAGTGTCGCGGTGTCAGGCGTTTGCGCGATCGCCGCGGTTACCAGCAGTAACCCCAACAAACAGCAGCAAATCGAGCGGCAAATGGACATGCTCATCGATTTTGTCACGGAGCCCGAAACGACTACCAGAAGTAGTAGTTGCATCCGGTCGGCGGACCGGATGCCGGCGCCCCCGAGCGACCTACCGATGTTTCCTGAATGTCGGCAGCGCTTGCAACAGCCCGCAAGCGGGTGGCCTGCAGCCTTCCACCGTGGTCTTCGAGAAGCTTCCTCCCACCGGCGACCATCGCCACGATTCAGCGCGGCCGCTGGTCGCAGCGCCGGATCATCCTGATCCCGAGCTCCGGCTGTTGGTGCCGGTCAGGAGCTGCAGGCTGGCCGCCTGTTGACGGTGAAGCTCCGATAGTTCGCGAAGAATCCGCCGGCCGGAAGCGGTAAGCGAAACCACCACAACCCTTCGGTCTTCCTCGCTCTTTCTTGATTGGATAAGGCCCCGCTGTTCCGCCCGCTCGACCAAACCAACGACGGAGTGCAGCCGCTCCTGCAGAAACTCCGCCAGCTCGGAAACGGTTGCCGATCCGCGCCCGGTATATCCGGCCACCCCAAGCATCAGCTGATGCTGTTGAGGCGTAATACCGAACGACCGCGCTGCATTTTCGCTGAAGCGCATGAATTTTCGCAGCGAATAGCGGAAGGCGGCCAGCTCGGCAATCAGCCGGTCTGTATCCTCCGGACTTTCCTTCCGCTCCCGGCCGCGGGATTTGGCGTCCTTTCTTTTCACCCCTCGATTATCGCAGCCTCAGGCATTTGCTTCGCACCGCGATCCAGATCTTCGCCGCACCCGATGCCGTCGGCTTCCCGCCGGCGAATCTCCGCCATTCTCCGCCCTAGCCCGCGCCGGAATTGCACATGGAGTGTTGCGCAACCCGCCCCGTCGAAGTTGGTTGGCGCCATCGCAGCGCCATCGCCCGGGAGGTGCGACAATGCTCAGGTTCGCACTTTGTCTGTCAGGGAAACCTCCAAAAGGAGAAGTTCGTCATGAAGCGTGTCCTGATGTCTATCGCCCTCCTCGCAGCCGCAACCACTTTGGCGGCGCAGATGCAGCCCGCGCACAAGAAACCGCTAAGCCCGCCCGCCAAAGCCGTGGCTACCATGGATGGGCACACGATCAGCATCGCCTACTCGTCTCCGCGGCTTCGCGGACGCCAGGGCCACATCTTTAACAAGGGAGGTCTGATCAGCCACGACGCTCACTACCCGGTATGGCGTGCGGGAGCGAATGCCGCGACGACGCTGAAGACCGATGCCGATCTCAGGATTGGAAACCTCACGGTGCCGAAGGGCGAATACACGCTCTTTGTCGATGTCGCCAATCCCAGCCAGTGGACGCTCATCGTGAGCAGGGACACGGGCGAGTGGGGGCTTTCCTACGACCCCACAAAAGACCTCGGCCGCAC
>DAHVZZ010000157.1:0-7421 GCA_027323785.1 Acidobacterium sp.
GCCGCAGTTACTCGGGAACAACCGGCGGCAGCGGAATCCCGCTGAAACGCTCCCGGGAAGCCGCCCAGGCAATGAACAGCCCATCGCCCGGATCAGCAGCGGATGCGCCCGCATCCCGGAGATGGGAAAGTTCTCTACCGCCCGAGCCGTCTGGGCTCCGAAATACGCCCTGGACGGAACCTCGAAGAATCCCAGCGAATCCTTCTCCCTGCGAGTGTCGGACATGACCGCTCCTTTCCGCACGCTCCACCTCTCTGATGAGCAGAGCGACGACAGGAGGCTCAGCAATTTGCAGGCCGCAGTTACTCGGGAACAACCGGCGGCAGCGGAATCCCGCTGAAACGCTCCCGGGAAGCCGCCCAGGCAATGAACAGCCCGGCGCCCACAATCAGCGCTCCGCCGATCAGCATAGACGCCGTCGGCTTCTGATGCCAGATCAGCCAGGCCATCACGCCTCCGGTGATCAGCTGCGTGTAGTGGTACTGCGAAACGTTCGCGGCGGAAGTATGCCGCAGCGCGATGAAAAAGCAAAGGGTTCCCAGCGAGCAGAAGAGCCCCATCCCGACCAGCATCCCGGTCAGTTCGGGAGTCAGCGGCACGGCATGGCCGAGCATCAGTCCAAAGCCGGCCACCGCCATCACCAGCCCGGAGAAAAAGGTCAGGCTCTCCGGCGTCTCCGTCTGGGTGAGCACCCGCGACCAGACCATGTTGACCGAGAAGCAGGCCACGCAGAGCAGGCACGCCGCGTATCCCGCCCAGTCGGCGTGCCGGGCCGCTCCGAAAGGATCGATGGCAATCACCACGCCGGCGAATCCAGTCGCCACAGCAAGGCCCTTGCGCCAGGTCAGCCGCTCGCGCAAGAAGATCGCCGACAGAATCGTCGTCACCATCGGAGCCATGAAAATGAGGATGTAGAAGAGCGTCAGGCTCAGGTGGCGCAAAGCGATCACCACGCCTAGGTTGTTGCCCAGGTCCAACAGCGAACGAACCAGCTGCCGGAAAAGGTTGCGCGGCCACAGATGCCGAAGATCGTGCCGCCAAAGCGTGTACACGAAGAGAAATCCAGCAATGAACAGGCCGAGAAACGCCACCACTTCATACGCCGGTAGGCTGGAATGCCCCGCCAGCTTGATGACCGTATCGGTCAGCACCCAGAAGGTGAACCCGGCAAGAGCGAAGCCAATGGCGCCAAGATGGGAGACAGAAGCCTTCATGAGACGGGCAACCTTACAGGAAAGGGAACCGGCATCCAAATCGCTTCGGCCGCACAAAGGCGGCCGAAGGAAGAATCAGGATGCACGGAGCCTGCAGCCGACGCACTATG
Source organism: Acidobacterium sp. (assembly GCA_027323785.1). Classification (GTDB taxonomy): domain Bacteria; phylum Acidobacteriota; class Terriglobia; order Terriglobales; family Acidobacteriaceae; genus Palsa-343. The sequence continues at coordinate 1,325 of DAHVZZ010000157.1, forward strand.
CAAGGATCGGAACGCCGGCGAAATCATTCTGGATGCGGGTCTTCCATTCCGCCGGACCGGTCTGGTGAACGGAAACACCCTGAGCGTCAACGGCAACCGTAACCGGCATGTCTTCGACCTCGAATTCGTAGATTGCCTCCATCCCGAGATCCTCAAACGCCACGACGCGAGCGGCTCGGATGGCTTTGGAGACGAGATAGGCTGCGCCGCCCACCGCCATCAGGTAAACCGCGTGATTGTCGCGGATGGCCTCGATGGCGACCTGGCCCCGCTCTGCCTTGCCCACCATTCCGAGCAGGCCAGTCTGCTCCAGCATCTGGCGGGTGAATTTGTCCATGCGGGTAGCCGTGGTCGGCCCCGCCGGTCCCATCACCTCGTCGCGGACCGGATCGACGGGGCCGACGTAATAGATGAAGCGGTTGGTGAAATCCACCGGCAGCTTCTCGCCGCGGTTCAGCATGTCCGTCATGCGTTTGTGCGCTGCGTCGCGGCCGGTCAGCAGCTTGCCCCGCAGCAGCAGCACTTCGCCGGGCTTCCAGGTGGCGGCCTCTTCGCGGGTGATGGTGTCAAGGTTCACGCGGCGCGCGCTGGAAACATCGTAGGTCAGCTTCGGCCAGTCTTCGAGCGAGGGCGGCTTGAGCGCCACCGGCCCGGAACCGTCCAGCACAAAGTGAGCGTGGCGCGTGGCGGCGCAGTTGGGAATCATGGCCACGGGCAAATTCGCCGCATGGGTGGGATAATCCCGGATCTTCACGTCCAGCACGGTGGTAAGACCGCCCAGCCCCTGCGCGCCGATGCCCAGCTTATTCACCTTGTCATAGATCTCGATCCGCAGTTCCTCGATGCGGTTTTGCGGGCCGCGGGCGAGCAGGTCGCGCATGTCGATCGGGTCCATCAGCGATTCCTTGGCCAGCAGCATCGCCTTCTCCGCCGTGCCGCCAATGCCGATGCCCAGCATTCCCGGCGGACACCAGCCGGCGCCCATGGTCGGTACGGTTTTCAGGACCCACTCGACAATCGAGTCGGACGGGTTGAGCATGACAAACTTCGATTTGGCCTCGGAGCCGCCGCCCTTCGCGGCGACAGTGACATCCACATTGCCACCGCGAACCATCTCGATACTGACAACGGCGGGCGTGTTGTCTCGGGTGTTCTTCCGGGCGCCGGCCGGGTCGGCCAGGATGGACGCGCGCAGTGTGTTGTCCGGGTTAAGGTAGGCGCGGCGGACGCCTTCGTTCGCCATTTCCTGCACCGTCAACGTTGCGTCCCAGCGGACGTCCATGCCGATTTTCAGGAAGACGGTGACAATGCCCGTGTCCTGGCAGATCGGTCGATGTCCTTCCGCGCTCATCCGCGAATTGATGAGGATCTGCGCCATAGCGTCTTTCGCCGCCGGCGATTCTTCCCGCTCGTAAGCGCGAGCCAGACTCGTGATGTAATCGACCGGGTGGTAGTAGCTGATGTACTGCAGCGCGTCTGCCACGCTCTGAATGAAGTCTTCCTGCCGTATCGTTGCCATGAATTGTATCCCGTCTTTCAGGGTAACCGATGCCGGAACCGGATTGCCCACCCGGGTTCGCCTTCGTCGTCTAAGCTAGATACATGGGGAATCGGGCGACCGACGAGAATCTGATCTTTGACGTTCTGGTGATCGGAGCGGGACCAACGGGTATGGCCTGCGCCATCGAGGCCCAGCGCGCCGGCTTCCGTTCAGTGCTGGTCGACAAAGGATGCCTCTGCAATTCGCTCTTCCATTACCCGGCGCACATGACGTTCTTCACCACGTCGGAACTGCTGGAGATCGGCGATATTCCCTTTCCCAGCCCCAACGCCAAGCCAACGCGCAACGAAGCGCTGGAGTATTACCGCAAGGTGGCCATGCACTATCAACTCGACGTGCGGTCTTACCTTCGCGTCGAACAAGTCACAGGACAGGACCAGAACTTCCGGGTGCACACTCGCGACCCGTTCGAGCGTGAGCAGGTGTTTCGCACACGCAAGATTGTGGTGGCGACGGGCTACTACGATCTGCCGAACCTGATGAACATCCCCGGCGAGGATCTGCCGAAAGTCCGGCACTACTACAACGATCCTCATCCGTACTATGACCTGGATGTGCTGGTGATCGGCGGGAAAAACTCAGCCGCCATAGCAGCACTCGAGCTCTGGCGGCACGGTGCGCGGGTGACGCTGGTGCATCGCGGTCCGTCGATGCACCGCCACGTGAAATACTGGATTTTGCCCGACATAGAGAATCGCATCAAAAACCGGGAAATCAGGGCCTTCTTCAACTCGTCCGTGACTCAGATCAGCCCCGATTCCGTCACCCTGGCAACGCCGGAAGGACAACAGGTGCTGCCAAATGATGCGGTGCTGGCGATGACGGGGTACCGTCCGGACTTTGAGTTTCTGGAATCCCTGGGCGTTCGGATCGAAGGCGAGTTCCGCTGCCCGGCATGCGACCCGAAGAGCCTTGAAAGCAACATTCCTGGCATTTACCTGGCTGGCGTTATCGTAGCCGGCGATCGCACAAATGAAATTTTTATTGAGAACGGCCGGTTCCACGGCCACCAGATTGCAGAAGATCTGAAGCACAGGCTCAGGGCCGCGGTGAACGTCTAGCCGCGCGGCGGTATTTGCCGCTCAAACCGAGGTGACGATTCATTCCGCACCGAATGTGTGCGGCTAGAGCGCTATGCATTTTCCTCGCCCCAGGACGATTCGCGGCCAGCTCATGGCGGTGCTGATCCTGTTTGAGATCGTGGTCGTCGCCATCTTTACGTTCCTGCTGGTGCATCAGCAACGCATTGAGCTGACGCAGCGTCTGCAGCGGCGTCTCGAAACCCAGGCCTACCTGGTTGCCGCCCAGGGCAACATGGCGCTGCAGGACGGGCACCCTGAGGATTTTCAGGGAGTTGTGGCAACGCTGGTGGCTTCTCCCACAGTCGCTTCAGCCCAGATCACGGACATGCGAGGCCGAGCGCTCGCCAGCACCGACCCGAGCGCGATGGGCAAAATGTCTCTCTCGGCGAAGGAAAAGACCTATCTCCGGGACCTGAAAAAGCCCGAGATTTTCTCGACAGCTCCCGGAATCTGGGAGGCGGTGGCGCCGATTCAAATTGCGGGCCACGTCCAGGCGCTGGTCTGGATATATCCCGATGAGTCGCAGGATATCAATGACCTGCATTCACTATTGAGGATCACGCTCCTCTGGGCATTGTTTGTTTTGGTTGGATGCACGATCACGGCGGCGATCGTGGCCCAGTCGCTCAGCCGGCAGTTGCGGGTTCTCACGCGCGCTGCGGGACGCCTGATTGAAGATCCGGAAGACACCGGTGCATTTCCCCTTGCCATTGAATCGCTGACGGAAGCTGGGAACCTCACCAAGGCTTTCAATCGCATGGTCTCGGCGATGCAGGAAAAGCGCGCTGGACTGGATGAAACGCTGGCGCTGCTGGATTCAATGCTGGCCAATGCACCCATCGGATTTGCGTTCTTCGATCGCAAGTACCGATTTGTGAGGGTCAACCAGTTCCTTGCGGAGATGCACGGCTATTCCTTCGCCCTGCACCTGGGCAGAAGCGTCTCCGGAATGCTGCCGGAGCTGGCGGCGACGCAGCTTGAATCCGGCATTGAAACAGTCTTCCAGTTCGGTACTCCGGTTCGCAATCTGGAACTCTCCTGGGAGACAGACAGCGGGCGACCGCGTAGCTGGCTGGCACATCTCTACCCCGTCCGCACCGAAGCGGAGGCAATACGCTGGGTCGGTGCGATTCTTGTCGACACGACGGAACAAAAGAAGGCCGAGGAAGCGCTTCGCCGAACCGAAAAACTGGCCGCTGCCGGCCGACTGGCGGCTTCGATCGCCCACGAAATCAATAACCCGCTGGAGGCCGTTACCAACCTCCTCTATCTGATACGGCAGGAGACGCTCTCGCCGGCTGCGGAGCGGTTCACCGACATGGCGCAGCAGGAGATTGCGCGGGTTTCCGCCATTGCGCAGCAGACTTTGCGCTTCTATCGCCAGTCAACTCTGCCGGCGAGCGCGAATGTCAGCGAACTGCTCGAATCCGTCGTTACCCTCTATACCGGACGAATCCAGACTCTCCAGGTGGAGCTGATACGGCAGATGCCGGCTGAACTGCCGCTTTTCTGCTTTGCTGGCGAGTTGCGGCAGCTGTTCGCGAATCTGATCGGGAATGCGCTGGATGCGATGACTCCCGGCGGCGGACGGCTGACGGTGCGGGCTCGCAGCATCAACGCCGCGGGGGCAAGCGGAGTACGGATATCTGTGGCAGACACCGGCGCCGGGATTGCCGAGGAGTCCCGGCCGCATATCTTCGAGCCATTCTTCACGACCAAGGACGCCACGGGAACGGGACTGGGGCTGTGGGTCAGCGAACAAATCGTTCGCAAACATTCGGGCAGGCTTCGCGTGTACAGCCGGTCAACAGGATCGAGAACCGGAACGGTCTTCTCGGTGTTCTTTCCTGTTATCGGGCCGGATGCGCTGCCGGCGGACCCGCCGGATGAGATGGATGCAGCTCCGGAAAAAGCTCTGCTGTAGCGCTGCGGCGACGATAGCGGGGTCCAGGAGGCTGCCTGACCGCTAACTGCTGCCGGCTGAGAGCTAACTGTTGCCCGCTAACTGCTGACTTCTAACTGCTAGCTACTGTCGGAAGGTTCCCGTTGTCCCCTTGCCTTCCGTGACGGTGAAGATCCGGTCCACCGCCGGCAGCTTCATCTTCTCCACCTTCCCGTCCGGCCAGTGGATCTCAACCATATCCACCTTCTTCGCGTCACCCAGGCCAAAGTGCACCCGCAGGTCATTCGACGAGAGATAGCTCCCGCCGCTCAGCACATCGCCTCGCTGCCGGATTCCGCCTGCCGTCAGGTAAACGGTCGCTCCAACCGCATCCCTCGGGCTCTTCGGCCCTCCGATCAGTCTCAGCTCCACCCAGTGGTGGTGGTCGGGATTCACATTCTTCAGCAGCACCGGAACTCCGTCCATGTTGTTGATCACCACGTCGATCTTGCCGTCATTGAACAGGTCGCCGAAGGCCGCTCCCCGGCCCACCGTCACCACCGCCAGCCCGGAGCCCTCCACCGCCGGAACCAGCGCGAACTTCCCGTTCTTCAGGTTGTGGAACAGCAGCGGACGCTGCGCATACGTCGTCCCCCACTCCGGATGCTCATCTACCTGCGGATACACATGCCCGTTGACGATCAGCAGATCCTTCCAGCCGTCGTTGTCATAGTCCAGGAAGCCGTCACCGAACCCCACAAAGGGAATCGTCGCCGGCGCAACCCCGGCATCGTAGCTCACGTCGCTGAAATCGCCCTTCCCGTTGTTCTCGAAAACGATGTCGTAATCGTCGGAAAAGGTGGTGTTGACCAGATCCTCGTGCCCGTTGTTCCGGTAATCGCCCGCGGCGATGCCCATGTTGGCCGCTTCCCGTCCATCCTCGTTCAGGGCATACCCGCTCAGATAGCTGTCGTCCGCGAAGGTGCCGTTGCCCTTGTTGATGTACAGGTAATTCGGCGTCGAATCGTTTGCCACCGCCAGATCGGGCCTGCCGTCGCTGTTCACATCCACAAACAGCGCGCCCAGCCCGTAGTAGCCCTTCTGGTCCGCGACCCCGGCCTTGGTGCTCACATCGGTGAACGTCCCGTTCCCGTTGTTGTGAAACAGATGATCGCGCTCGCCCGGCAATCCACGCGGTCCACACATCACCGGAACCCCGCGAAACTGGCAGTTCGCATAGTTCACCCTCTTTGAACCTGTAACCGGAGGATGCACAAAATCGAACCGGACATACCCGGCAACAAACAGGTCCAGATACCCGTCGCCGTCGTAATCGCCGAAGGTCGCTCCCGTCGACCACGTTCCCAGCTGCACGCCGGCCTTTTTCGCGACGTCGGTAAACGTCCCGTCGCCGTTGTTCCGGTACAGCCGATTCTTTCCGTAGTTGGTCACGTACAGATCCGGAAGCCCGTCGTTGTTGAAGTCGCCCACCGCGCAGCCGTAGCCCCAGCGCCCATTCCCCACGCCGGCCTTCGCCGTCACGTTGGTGAAGGTGCCGTCGTGATTGTTGTG
>DAHVZZ010000213.1:0-1534 GCA_027323785.1 Acidobacterium sp.
GACGAGCTGTGGCCCTCCGCCATCTCCAACGGAGTGCCGCCACGCCTGTTTCAGAAAAGAAGGGAGCTCCTCTGGCCGTGACAGCAATTCCCTCCCCCGCTGCTCCGCTGTCCGCGCCGGAAGATACAGCTCCCCGCTATCCGCAGCCGCCGCGCTTCCTCCTCGGCAAGACCCCAATCGATCGGATCACCATGGACTATGCCGCCATCCTCATCACCGAGGCCCTGCTGCATCGCGGCCAGTTCCCTCCGCTCACCGTCGTCTGTTCCAACGCCCACATCGTCAATCTCTCCCAGCGGAATCGCTCGCTCGCCGCGGCCATGCAGTCCGCCGACCTCTCCATCCCCGACGGCATCTCCGTCGTCATGGCCTCGCGCCTCCTTCATGCGCCCATTCCCGAGCGCGTCACCGGCGGCGACCTGATGGAGCGCATGTGCGCCGCCGCCGCCCGCCACGGCTTCCGCGTCTTCTTTCTCGGCGGCCTGCCCGGAGCGGCCATCATGGCGGCGTTCAATCTGCGCCAGCGCTATCCCGGCCTCAACATCTGCGGCAAATACTGTCCACCCCTCGGCTTTGAGAAAGACCCCGCCGAGCAGACCCGCATCCGCGAGTACATCAATGCTGCCGCACCCGACCTCCTCTGCGTCGCCTTCGGCGCTCCCAAACAGGAAATCTGGGCACAGCAGAATCGCCACACCCTCTGCGTCGGAGCCATCCTCGCCGTCGGCGCCGCGCTGGACACCCACGCCGGCCTCCGCCGCCGCGCGCCCCTCTGGATCCAGCATCTAGGCATGGAGTGGTTCTTCCGCCTGCTCATGGAGCCCCGCCGCCTATGGCGTCGCTATCTCATCGGAAACGTGCATTTCATCCTGCTCGTGGCGCGGCAGTGGGCCAGGCAGCGCATGGCGGCTTCCACCCTGCGGATGGCCGCCCTCTCGCTTCGCTACAAAACCCTCTTCCGCCGCAACGCCTGATTCGCAGGCCTCCGGATCGCCGCAGCGAATCCACTCAGCCCGAGGTCCGGCGTAATGCGGAGGGAGCCGCGTCCCGCGTCCAGGCAAGGCTCAGCCCCGCCGCCGTCTCCGTCGAATCAGCGGAACTCCGCGCCAGCCCGCGCATCGCGGCGTAAATGCTCCGCGGCACCAGGCTGAAGACGCCAAAGTGCACCAGCGACCGCCACTCCGGCCGACCCTCGGAGAGGAAAACCCACAGCAGATTCAGCCGCTCCCGCCATCCCGCGTGGCTCGCCCTCGCCCGCCATACGCACTGGATCGCCACAAACGAAGAAAACGCCCGCCGCGACACCAGCCGCCGCATCTGCCGGATCCACGCCAGCGAAAGCTGCCAGTTCGTGCCTCGACCCACCGTCGCCCGCTCATCCTCCACCCGCCATACGGTCAGCGGCTTCGGCAGCATCGTCACTTCCACGCCCTCATACCCCGCTACCCGAATCACCCAGTCCCAGTCCTGATGCATCGGCAGTTCGTCGCAAAATGGAACCGCCAGCAGCAGTTCCCGCGAAGCCAGCAGCGTC
>DAHVZZ010000234.1:0-1606 GCA_027323785.1 Acidobacterium sp.
TCATGTTCTTCCTGATGGGCTTCTTCATTCACCACGTCTACAGCGCGGTGCTGGTGGCCGTCACCGAACGCAACGCCGAGATGGAAAGCGTCTTCAGTGGTTACAAATTCGTGGACGACGCGACCATCGAGGAAGAGATGCAGATTGCGGCGCTGGAGCCGCGGCAATTCTTCAAGCGCCGCAGGATCCACCGCACCCGGAACTGGGATCGATGAGCCGCCGCCGCATCGCCGTAGTCGGTCTCGGCAACCTCATGCGGATCGACGATGCTGTCGGCATGCTGGCGATCCAGCGGCTCCGGACCGAACCGCGCCTGCCCAACGGTGTTCTTGTGATCGAAGGCGGTACCCTCGGGCTCGACCTCCTGCACCCGCTCTCCGGAGTCACGCGCTTGCTGGCGCTCGACGCCGTGGAGGCGGGCGTCCAGCCGGGAACCGTTCTCCGCTTCGACGGGGACGACGTTGCGGCTCTGCCTGTCTCCAAAAGCGTGCACCTGCTGGGATTCGCGGATCTCATCGGCGCCATGCAGCTCTCCGGCGATGCTCCGGAAGAAGTCGTTGTGCTCGGCGTCCAGCCGCAGACCATCGACTGGGGGACAGAGCTCACCAGCACTGTCGAGGCTGCACTGCCGCGGCTGATCGACGCGGCTCTGCAACAGATCGACTGCTGGTCCCATGACGAAATCTCAGCTTCGGCGGAAACCGGAAAACCAGTCTTCGCGGCCAGTAGTGCCGGATAGCAGGAAGGAAGCGCTTTTCAAACAGGGCCCCGCCCCAGGGGAGATCGGTGAAGAAACAAACCACAACCAGAAAAATACCCGGGAGGCCGCGCCGATGCACGAAGTAGGCATTGCCAGCTCCATTCTCGAAGCGGCCCATCGCGAGGCTGCGGGGCATCCCGGTGCCCGGATCGCCTCGGTCGGCGTCCGCGTTGGGGTGCTCTCGGGCGTGGACATCGAAGCCCTGCGTTTTGCCTTTGAATGCATCACCGCCGGAACCGGAGATGCCGCGGTGGCGTTCCGCGCCGAAAGCTGCCCGCGCGTGAATCGCTGCGAGAACTGCGGAGATGAATTTCCCTCGCCGGAACAGGCCCCCTTTGTTGAGGCGTCCTGTCCCCGCTGCGGCAGTGCCCGAACCAGTTTTGTCAGCGGCGACCAGCTCGATCTGGCCTACGTCGAAGTGGAGGAGCTATGACCGTCATTCCGGTTGAAAAGAAAGTCCTCAATGAAAACCAGCGCATCGCCCTCGATCTGCGGCGTCGCTTCGAGGAAAACCACATTCTCTGCCTGAATTTCATCAGCTCGCCGGGCTCCGGCAAAACGACGCTGCTGGAGAAGACGCTCGCCGGATTCCCTCCTGAGGAACGGGTCGCGGTCCTGACCGGCGATCTGCAGACGGAAAACGATGCGCGGCGGCTGGCGCGCTACGGCTTCCCCGTGCAGCAGATCGTAACCGGCGGCGTCTGCCACCTCGACGGCAGGATGATCGAGCGGGCGCTCGAACTCTGGCCCCTCGACAGTCTCGACACCCTCTTCATCGAAAATGTGGGTAACCTGGTCTGTCCGGCCAGTTATGACCTTGGCGAGGAGGCCAAGATCGTCCTGCTG
>DAHVZZ010000254.1:0-3068 GCA_027323785.1 Acidobacterium sp.
CACCGAACGCTCCGCCCCAACCTGCCGCCGGATTACCAGGCCTGCATGCACCGTATGTTTGCGGAAGGCGCCGAAATGGCAATCCTGGTCGTTGATTGTGCGATCAGGTCCCTCGCCGTCTATCGGTGCCACCACACCACCTTTCATGGTCTGCGTTTCTATATAGACGACCTCGTGACCGATGAGAACGCACGGGGCCGGGGATATGGCAGCATTCTATTGCGCTGGTGCGAAGAGCGTGCACGCGAAAGACATTGCAACAGCTTCGATCTTGAGTCAGGCGCTCAACGGTCGAGGGCCCATCAATTCTATTTCCGCGAAGGACTGACGATCTTCGCCTTTAGCTTCAGTAAGACTCTGAAGCCATAGTTCACGGGCTTCACTTCGGGATCGCTTCAGGTGTCGCAGTTCATGCTTCACCGGCGTCAGGTGCCCACATTGTGATCGGAGGATGAAGATCGATAGAGAATGGCAGGTTGACCGGTGCTTAGCGACCCCAAGGTCAATTGGCGCGTACAGGCCAAATCACTCTTCCAGTCGGCGTTGGCCTGGAGACTGTGTCGAGGTTCCCTGAAGGACAGGCATCGCTCCTGTTGCCGGCTGGCGGCGTTGCGCGGGTGGGGCCGCTCTGTACCGCGCGCGCCTGACCCTGTAGGCTGGAATCCGTGGACCCGAACGCGCAGCCGCTGCAGAACCTTACCGTCGCCCTCACCGGAGCCAGCGGGGCCGTCTTTGGCCGCACCCTGCTCCAGCTGCTCGATGCCGACGCGCGCGTGGGCCGCATCCACTTCATCCCTTCCGACAACGCGCTGCGCGTCCTGGCCGAGGAACTGGGCATCTCCGGACGCAACCAGCTGGCGGAAAAGCTGCTCGGCCACAGCTCCGAGAAGGTCGTCCAGCATCCGGAAAACGACATCGGAGCGGCGGTGGCCAGCGGCAGCTATCCCTCCACCGGGATGATCGTCATCCCGTGCAGCATGGGTACGCTCGCCGGTATCGCCAACGGCCTCGCCTCCAACCTGATCGAGCGGGCCGCGGACGTCTCGCTCAAGGAACGCCGCCCGCTCGTCCTGTGCCTGCGGGAGACGCCCTTTAACCGCATCCACATCCGCAACATGGGCCTGGCCGCCGACGCCGGAGCCACCATCTTTCCCATCATGCCCGCCTTTTACGACCGCCCCGTCGACTCCGCGGAGATGGCGCATCAGTTCGTCTGCCGCGTCCTCGCCCACGTGGGGCTGCCCCAGCCCGGCGCTCACGTCTGGAAGCCCGATCTTTCCTGAGGGCCGCCCGGGTTTCCCGGCAGGGATTCGCTCCCGCTGAAAACCTGTCAAGCCTCCACCGGCCGCACCGAAGTAACATCCGCTCATTTCAAAGGCTTTATGAGCCGTCCGCCGTTCACAATCCTGGCACTCTTCACCGTGCCCGCTGGTATCCTAAAGATAGGAATCAGGAAGAGGGATCAGGCGCAGCGAAAGGGCCGCGATGCAACGCGGCCCCTTTCCTTTTGAGGATGTACCTGTTCGGGATGGGGGGAAGAGCCATGCCCAGCCGCAGGTAAACTCAACGGAATCAGATGAGCGGCGGTAAGCCTTCTGAAATCATATGCTTGCCGTAAGCATATGAAAAATAAGGCTGGCGATAACCGCTGTAGAATCATATGGATACAGAACCGATAAAACACCATCCCCTTTAGAATCATATGCATGGGGAAAATAGACACCCCCCGGGGGGTGGGGGATGGAAGCGGCCAAATGCACCAAAGGCTGGGCAATAGGCCCAGCCTTCGAGAGCCTGAATTTGTTGAAGCTTTACTTGAGGCTGGTCAGCTTCTGCTGTGCGATCTCCGCGGCAGCGGACTGCTTGTCCTGATCGACGATTTTGGCGTAGAGCTTCTTTGCTTCGTTGGGATGGGTCGTCAGGTAGAGCGAAGCCAGTTGCAACTGAGCCGCCGACTTTGGAACCGTCGTCGTGGGGTGCTGGATCAAGTCCTTATACAGGGCCTCGGCTTCCATCGACTTGCCGGTCTGGACATATTCGTTGGCCAGAGCCAGTTTTGCCAGAGCCCGGATGTTGTCGTTGCCGGAGTCAGAGGCCTTCTTCAGGTCCGCTTCTCCGGCCGCGGCGTTGCCCATGTCAATCTGCGACATGCCGGAAAAATAGAGCGCCATGTGCCCGGCATTCAGCCAGCTGTACTTGCTGGCCGCTTCGCTGAAGAGCGGATAGGCGACCTTCGCGCGGTCGGCGGCGCTCGGGAAGGTCTTCATTCCGGGTTCGATCGGCTGGCCCGGCTGCGCAATGGGCGTCTCGTAGATGGTCAGCGCCTGGCCCAGCAGGTTGTTCGCGGCCGCGCTGCGGCTGTAATACACCACGATCCCGGCGATCAGGAGGCCCAGCGCCACGACCGCTGCTCCAATCCAGAGCAGAACGGTGCCGCGGTTTTCGCCGACCCACTCGAGCCCGGAGGTGGTTGCGGTGACAAATTTGTCCTGTTTAAGCGCGTGACGGGTCTGAGTATCCACCGGTTTCCCTGAATATCCTTTGGGACGGGAATTGGCGAGAGGCGCACCCGTAAGGCGCGCTTCCGCCCTGAGATGATCTCAGTCTATCACGCTGGGCCAGCTGCTCCTGGCCCGCGCCTTCCGGCTTACGCCGCCTGCGTTTCGTCCTCGATTTCGCCGTTTTCGACCTTTTCCTGGCACTCGATGCAATACGGGGTCCAGGGCAGGGCTTCCAGGCGTTTGTCGCCGATGCGCTGGCCGCAATGCATACATTCGCCGAAGCTGCCCTCCTGGAGCCGATCCAGCGCCAGCCGTACCAGGGTCAGCTGGGCATGTCCTTCGGTGCCCTGACTGAAGAGCATCTCCTTCTGGTACGAGAAGACTGCCTGGTCGGCCGGATCCAGCGTGTCTTCGGCTATGGTTGCGCGTCCCTGCTTCGCAGCGGTCAGCATGTGCCGCTCGATCTGCTGCTGGTGAAGGCGAAGCCTTTCTTCAAATCGCCGAAAATTCGGATTGGTGGTTGGACTGGTCACTTGAATCATGCTCCTGGGCTGAACAACGAGCGTC
>DAHVZZ010000164.1:0-5818 GCA_027323785.1 Acidobacterium sp.
TCGCTCGCCAAATCCGCCGAGCAGGCTGGCTGCTCCGGCCTCATGGTTCTGCCGCCTTACGTCTATCGCGGCGACTGGCGCGAGATGAAGACGCATATCGCCGCCGCCTTCTCCGCCACACCGCTCTCCTGCATGCTCTACAACAACCCCGTCGCCTACGGAACCGACTTCCTCCCTCACCAAATCGCCGAGCTCGCCGCCGAGCATCCCAACTTCGCCGCCGTCAAGGAATCCAGCACCGACGTCCGCCGCATCACCGCCATCCGCGCGCTCCTCGCCAGCCGCCTCCGCATCTTCGTCGGCGTCGATGACGCCATCGTCGAAGGCATCGCCGCCGGTGCCGTCGGCTGGGTCGCCGGTCTCGTCAACGCCTTCCCCGCCGAGTCCGTCGCGCTCTTCAACGCCGCCAGCGAAGGCCGCCACCAGCAGGCCTTCGACCTCTACCGCTGGTTTCTCCCGCTGCTTCGCATGGATACCGTCCCCAAATTCATCCAGCTCATCAAGCAGGTCCAGCAGGAAACAGGCATCGGCAGCGCCCGTGTCCGTCCGCCGCGCCTGGAGCTCATCGGCGCTGAGCTCGACGAAGTCCGTACCATCGTCCGCCAGGCGCTCGCCACCCGTCCGGCCCCGCAAAGCACCCCTTTCCCGGATTAAGCAGCCCGCCGGCCCAGCCATCGCTCCGCTTATACAGCAAAGCTCCGCGGCAGGAATTTTTCGCCCCGCAATCCGTCCCGCTTTGTACTATGGATGAAACCCGGAAAACGCTTTCGCCGGATGCTCAACCACTTTCCAACAGGGGAATCCTGATGAATCGCAGTGTAAGTCGCAGAAAGTTTCTCGGCGGCGCGGTATTTGCCGGCGCGGCGGCTGTCCTGCCCGCGGGCGCTTCAGCTCTCGACGGCAGTCAGTTCGACAAATTCGCCGGCGTCACCAGCGCCCAGGACACCGCCAATCACGCGCTCATCGATGCCGCCGTCGCCAAAGTCCAGTGGAAAGCCGAGCCCTTCCCCATGCCGGATATTCGCCTGCTCCCCGGCATCTGGAAGGACACCATGGAGCGCAATCGCAGCTGGCTCTATTCCCTCCCCAATGAGCGCCTGGCTTATAACTTCCGCGTTACCGCCGGCATCCCCACCGATGCCGATCCCCTCGGCGGCTGGGAATCTCCCACCTGTGAGCTGCGCGGCCACTATGTCGGCCACTATATGTCTTCCTGCGCGCTCATGCATGCCAGTACCGGCGACAACTTCATCGCCATGAAGGCCAATGAGCTGGTCGGCATGCTCGCCCAGTGCCAGGCAAAGGACGGCTATCTCAGTGCTTTCCCCACCTCGTTCTTCGAGCGCCTGCGCAACTACCAGCCCGTCTGGGCGCCCTTTTACACCTACCACAAAATCATGGCCGGCCTCATCGACATGTATCAGCACACCGGCAATCAGCAGGCGCTTCACATGGCCTCCGGCATGGCCGACTGGGCTTATACCTATGCCATGAGCTTCACCCCGCAGGACTGGCAGAAGGTTCTGCTCGTCGAGCAGGGCGGTATGAACGAAGCTTCCTTCAACCTCTACGCCCTCACCGGCAACACCAAATACCGCGACCTCGGCTTCCGCTTCGAGCACCACAAAATCTTCGATCCCCTCGCCGCCGGCAAGGACATCCTCAACGGCAACCACGCCAATACCAATATCCCTAAAGTCATCGGCGCGGCCCGCGGCTATGAGCTCACCGGCGACGAACGCTATCGCCACATCAGCGAAAACTTCTACCGCTTCGTCACCCAGCACCACATCTACTGCACCGGCGGCACCAGCAACTACGAGTTCTGGCATGCGCCCGACGCCATCGCCAGCCAGCTCGGTCCCAACGCCGAGGAGTGCTGCACCTCCTACAACATGATGAAGCTCACCCGGCACCTCTATGGCCAGAACCCGGACCCGAAGCTCTTCGACTTCTACGAGCGCCTCCTCCTCAACATTCGCTACGGCACCCAGGATCGCAACGGAATGCTCATGTACTATGTCCCGCTCGAACCGGGCATGTACAAAACCTTCGGCACCGAGTTCGACTCCTTCTGGTGCTGCACCGGAACTGGCTCCGAAGAGTATTCCAAGCTGAATAACTCCATCTACTACCACGACGCCGACTCCGTCTACGTCAACCTCTTCATCCCCTCGGCCCTCTACTGGAAGGAACGCGGCCTCCGCCTCCGCCAGACCACCAAATTCCCCGAGGACGACCGCATCGCCCTCACCATCGACGCCGCTCCATCTTCGCCAACGCCCCTCAAAATCCGCATCCCCTACTGGGCTACCCAGGGCGCTTCCTTCAGCATCAACGGCCAGCAGCAGAACGTCACCGCCGCACCCTCCACCTACGTCACCCTCACGCACGACTGGAAGGCCGGCGATGTCGTCTCCATCGAGATGCCCATGGTCCTGCACGTGAACACCACTCCCGACAATCCCCAGGTCCAGGCCGCCATGTATGGCCCGCTCGTCCTTGCCGCTCTCATGGGTACCGAAGACCTCACCATCGACAGGATCTACGGCGTACCCGGACCTCACGGCGAAGGCTACCCCATGCCCACCGTCGACCTGCGCCCCTATATGCACCGCCAGCCCGACGGTAAATTCGTCTCCACTCCCTCCATTCAGCCCGGCGAAGTCTGGTTCGAGCGAACCGAAGGCACACCGCGCTATCCGCTGCGCTTCCACACCAAAGGTCACGAACCTCGCCATACCCTCGTGCCCCTCAACCGCATCATGGACGAGCGCTATTCCGTCTACCTCAAAACCATCACCGCCTGATCGCAGCCTCCTGTCTGCCCGGGGGACGATCGAAATCGTCCCCCGTAAAATCCGCTTCAGCCCGTGAAAATCCCCCGGAAAATCCCTTGACAGCCCCTCCCGCCCGATATACTTTGCAATGTAAAGTAGCACGGCGGGAGAAAGCTCCATGGACGATCTCCACAAAGCGCTCGGCGACATCGGCAGCATTCGCAGGCAGGTAGCCAGCAACACCCAGTTCCGCGGCTACGGCCCTGCTACTCTGGCCGCCACCGGCCTCTTCGCCTTCTCCGCCGCCGCGCTGCAAAGGCTCTGGCTGCCGGACCCCGCGCATCGCATCTCTTCCTATCTCCTCCTCTGGATCTCCACCGGCGTCCTCTCCTCGGTCCTCGCCGTCACCCACATGTTCCGCCGCAGCCGCCGCATTCACTCCGCCATTTCCAACGAGATGATCCACATGGCGGTCCAGCAGTTCATGCCCGCCGTCGCCGCCGGAGTTCTCCTCACCGTCGTCCTCCTCCGCGCCCTTCCCCAGTCCGTCTGGATGCTCCCTGGTCTCTGGCAGGTCGTCTTCAGCCTCGGCATCTTCTCCTCCTGCCGATTTCTTCCCCGCCCCATCTTTGCCGCCGGCGCCTGGTATCTGCTCGCCGGACTCGTCTGCATCGGCCTCGCTGGCCCCCAGGCCCTTTCGCCCTGGGCCATGGGCATTCCTTTCGGCGTCGGACAACTGCTCGTCGCCGCAATCCTCTTCTTTTCCCCCCAGGAGGGTGCGGATGAAAACTAAAGCTCCATCCACCGAGGGCCGCTTCGCCTACGAAGGCCTCGACCGCGTCATCCACGAGCGCGCCCGCCTCAGCGTCCTCACCTCGCTCATCACCAATCCCAAAGGGCTCCTCTTCAACGAGCTCAAACAGCTCTGCTCTCTCACCGACGGCAATCTCAGCCGCCATCTCAGCGTCCTTGAAAACGACGGCATGGTCCAGATCCTCAAGGGCCACGACCGCAACCGTCCGCAGACCATCTGCCGCATCACCGCCTCCGGCCGCAAACGCTACCTCGAATACCTCCAGACCCTCGAACAGGTCGTCCGCGACGCCGCCAAAGGAGCCAAAGACGATTCCCCCGCCACCGTGCGCGGACTCACACCCTCCCGCGCCTGAAATTTTTTTGCCGTATAGCTTTGCCATACAAAGTGATTTGCATCAGCAAGGAGCCAACGCCATGAACGACGCTTTCCCCAACAGCCTCAGCCTCAGCCTTCACTCCCGCTCCATGGGCCTCAAGCTCATCCTCGTCTGTTGCCTCGCCCTCCTCATGCTCATTCCCGCCATCTTCGTCTGGGCGCTCGTCGGCGACAGAAAACAGCGCGAGTCCCACGTGATCGGCCAGATCGGCGCTCAGGTCGGAGGCAGCCAGACCTTCCTCGGCCCCACCCTCGCCGTTCCTTACACCGTCCCGCAGTCGCCCGCCCAGCCCGCCGCCAGCGGCATGTATCTCGTCTTCCCCTCGCAGGCCTCCGCCGTCGTCAAAACCTCCACCTCCGAGCGCCGCCGCTCCATCTTCCGCGTCCCCGTCTTTCAGGCCGATCTCCAGCTGCAGTCCGCCTTCAATCTCGCCGGAGTCCCCAGCGCCGCTCCGCCCAACGCCCAGCTCGACTGGACCCGCGCCGAGATTCTCGTCGGCGTCAGCAATCCCCGCGGCGCTCTCTCTGACGCGCTGCTCACCATCGACGGAAAAACCATCCCCCTCGCCCCCGCGCGCATCGCCCAGACGCTCCCCCTCAATGGTCCGCGCGATTCCCAAAGCCAGCTCGTCCTCCTCGGAGCGCCCGCCTCCATCGCCGCTCCCAACGCCCGCTTCAGTGTCAGCTCCTCGCTCCGCTTCTCCGGAGCGCGCCACATCTCCCTGCTCGCCTGGGGCAAAACCACCCACGTCGCCATGCAGGGCGACTGGCCCAGCCCCGGATTCAACGGCGGCTTTCTCCCCGTCACCAGCGCCCTTGCCCCGCATGGATTCACCGCCACCTGGTCGGTGCCATTCATCGCCCGCGGCGTCCCCGCCCAGGGCCCGGCCACTTCCATGGCCGCCCTCGGAGCCACCGCGCTCGGCGTCTCCTTCGTCGAAGTCGCCGACCCATACCAGTCCGTCGTCCGCGCCCTCAAATACATCCCGCTCTTCCTCGGCCTCGTCTTCCTCTGCTACTTCATCTTTGAGGTCACCACCGGCAAACGCGTCCATCCCGCCCAATACATCCTCGTCGGAATCGCCCAGATCATCTTCTATCTCCTGCTCCTCTCCCTGGCCGAACGAATCGGCTTCGGCCTCGGCTTCCTGCTCGCCGGCGTCGCCACCGTCACTCTTCTCTCCGCCAATGCCGGATGGATCTTCGCCAGCCGCGCCCACGGCTTCCGCGCGCTCGCCGTCTTCTCCCCGCTCTACCTGCTCATCTATCTCCTGCTCCGCCTCCAGGACAACGCCCTGCTCGTCGGCGCGCTCGCCAGCTTCGCCGCCGTCGCCGCCGCCATGTACCTCACCCGCCGCATCGACTGGTACAGCTCCCTGCCCCCCGCCGCGTCGTCTTCAGCACTCCCCGGAGCCGCCCATGAACAATGAACCCGGCATCCACGTCGCCATCATTATGGATGGCAATGGCCGCTGGGCCACGCGGCGCGGCCTTCCCCGCGCCGCCGGCCACCGCGCCGGACTCGCCGCCGCCCGCCGCGTCGTCGAGCACGCCCTCGACACATCCATCGCCCGCCTCACCCTCTACGCCTTCTCTTCCGACAACTGGCGTCGTCCCGCCGCCGAGGTCCAGTACATCTTCTGGCTCCTCCGAGCCTTCCTCCGCCTTGAAACCAGCCGCCTCCGCCGTCAGGGAGTCCGCCTGCAAATCGTCGGCCGCCGCGACCGCCTGCCCCAGCCCGTCCTCCTCGCCATCCGGCAGGCCGAATCGGCCACCGCCGCCGGCACACGCCTCACTGTCTGCGTCGCCATCGACTACTCCTCGCGCGACGCCATCGCCCGCGCCG
>DAHVZZ010000281.1:0-4685 GCA_027323785.1 Acidobacterium sp.
GTGAGCGGCAAGGGGCTGCTGGCGGCGATGCGCGTGTCGATGATTCTGGGAGCGCTGAACCGGGAGTCATCGCGGGAACCCTCCGAGGTGCTGGAGCGGCTGAACCGGACGCTGCTGTCGCAGGGCGACGTGGGCTTTACCACGGCATGCTGCGTGCGGCTGGAGGCGAACGGAGAATTCCGGTTCGCGAACGCGGGGCATTTGAATCCCTATGTGGACGGGCAGGAGATGGAGGCGCCGGGCGCGCTGCCGCTGGGAATCCGTGCCGACCAGAATTACATATGCGTGACGGGGCGACTGGAGCCGGGCCAGCGCATGGTGCTGCTGTCGGACGGTGTCCCGGAGGCGCGGGCGAAGCGCGAACTGCTGGGATTCGATAAGCTGCTGGAACTGACGCGGCTGGAGGCGGGGGAGATCGCGGACGCGGCGCAGCGGTTCGGCCAGGAAGACGACATTACCGTGCTGGCGCTGGCGCTGGCGCTGGCATGAGGACAACAGACTGAGGGGCGGATAGCCGATGCGCAGGGCGATGATCGCGGTTTTTCTTCTTCTGCTGCTGGCCTTTGCGGTGCATGAGTGCGCGGCGCAGACGAGAAGTCCGCAGGCCGGGACGGCGGAGGCCCGTGGCCGGTAATATGTTGGAGATAACAACAAAAGGGAAGGTTTTGCGCATGAGATTTGGGATGCGGTGGGCAGTGGCGGCGATGGTGGCATGCTGCGCGGTGGCGGCGCAGGCACAGCCGTTGGATAACGGCAGCGGGGCCTATGTGACGGGCCATTACAGGAACCTGTTCGCCGAGGATGGGCACTCGGAAGCGGCGATCCACGCGAAGATCGAGAAGGCGTACCAGCAGCTGTTCTTCGGGAATCCGAAGACGCAGGCGGTGGCGTTCTGGGCGGGGAAGAACGCCAACGGGCCGCTGATGTATCTGACGGACTGGGCGCATCACGACGTGCGGACCGAAGGCATGTCCTACGGCATGATGATCGCCGTGCAACTGAACCAGAAGAAGGTGTTCGACGCGTTGTGGAACTGGGCGATGACGTATATGTACATGTCCAATCCAAAGGAGCCGGGTTACGAATACTTTGCCTGGTCGTGCAAGACGGATGGGCAGCATAACTCCAATGGTCCGGCGCCGGATGGAGAGTCGTTCTTCGCCATGGATCTGCTGTTCGCCGCGAATCGCTGGCCGGGCGGCAAGGGGATCTACGATTATCAAGCCGAGGCGGATCGGCTGCTGACGGCGATGGTGCACCGGAAGCCGATTACGGCGCCGGGCAAGTATGGGCCGCACACGATTGGGCCGGAAATGAACCAGAATCCGCCGATGATTCTGTTTGTGCCGGATGTGATGCCGAAGCCGTTCACCGATCCCTCCTATCATCTGCCGGCGTTCTATGAGCTTTTCGCGCGGTGGGGACCGAAAGCGGACCGGGCGTTCTGGGAGCGGGCGGCGACGGAGAGCCGGGAGTTCTTCGTGCGGACGACGAATCCAGTCACGGGGCTGGCGCCGGACCAGGCGAATTTCGACGGAACGCCGCACACGGGGTGGTTCGGCAAGCCCTCGAACTTCGGATACGACGCGTGGCGCGTGCAGCGGAACTGGGCGGTGGACTGGTCGTGGTGGCGCAAGGCTCCGTCGGAGCAGGTGCTGAGCGACCGCATCCAGAAATTCTTCGAGTCGCAAGGCATCAACAGCTACGGGCCGGTATACACGCTGGACGGCAAGCCGGTCGGGATGAAGCCGATGCCGGGCGTGACGCCGGAAGGGCATCCGGGCGGACTGGTGGGGACCAATGCGGTGGCCGGGCTGGCGTCGACAAACGCGGCGCGGACGCGGAAGTTCACCGAAGCGCTGTGGAACGAGCCGATTCCGTCAGGGTTCAGCCGCTATTACGACGGCATGCTGTACCTGATGAGCCTGCTGCACGTGAGCGGTGAATATCGGATCATCATGCCGCAGCACTGAGACGGACCGTATCCGGGAGGAGAGCTGGGATGAAGGCTTTGCCGTCGTTTCGTTTGGACGGGCAGGTGGCGCTGGTGACTGGAGCGGCGCGGGGGCTGGGGCGAGCGATCGCCGTGGCTCTGGCTGAGGCCGGCGCCAGCGTGGCCCTGGGGCTGCGCGATGGGAAGCAGGATGCGGGAGCCGCCGCGGAAATTCGCGGGCTGGGGCGGGAAGCGCTTCCTCTGGCCATGGACATGGCGGATCTGCAGCAGATTCGCGGAGCGATCAACCAGGCGGCGGAGCACTTCGGGCGGCTGGACATTCTGGTGAACAACGCCGGAGTGGCTCCGACGAACCTGGCGCTGGACGTGACCGAGGCTGACTTCGACCGCACGCTGGCGATCAATCTGAAGGGAACGTTCTTCGCCAGCCAGGAAGCGGCGAAACTGATGAAGGCGCAGGGCGGCGGATGCATCGTGAACATGAGCTCGCAGGCGGGTTTCGCGGCGCTGCCCACCGAGAGCGTGTACTGCATGACCAAGGCGGGCATCGCGCACCTGACGAAATGCCTGGCGGTGGAGTGGGGTCCGTTGGGGATTCGGGTGAACGGGGTGGCTCCGACGTTTATCCATACGCCGGGCACAAAGCCGGCGCTGTCGGATCCGGAGTTCGAAGCGGGAACGGTGCGGAAGATCGCCGCGCTGCACCGCATCGGAGAGCCGCCGGAGGTGGCCGGAGCGGTGGTGTTCCTGTGCTCGCCGGCGGCCTCGCTGATTACCGGACACACGATGCTGATCGACGGAGGCTGGACGGCGGTCTAGCACTCCTCTTTGGGCTCGCTGCTTCAGGCCTCTGGCTGGGCGAGCAACAACTCCATGAAGACGTTGGCGCGGGCATATTTGGAGGGGTGCGGCGGCGCGGGCAGATGGCGGAAGCCCAGCTCCTCGTAGAGATGGATGGCGGCCTCGTTCTTCGTGTTGGATTCGAGGCAGAGGCGATGCGCGCCCATTTGCCGGGCGATGTCGATGGCGAACCGAAGCAGCCGGCGTCCGATGCCGTGGCCGCGGACGGCTTCGGAGACGGCCATCTTGGCCAGCTCGTACTCGCCGGGGCCTATGCGCACCAGAGCGCAGCAGCCGATGGGCAGCGCGCCGTCGCGGGCGGGAAGCTCGGCCATGCAGATCTGTCCGCCCCGGGCAAGGACGTGCGTGTAGGGATCGTCGAGGACGATGCGGTCCAGCTCTTCCAGCACGAAGAGCTGTTCGATCCAGGCGGCGTTGAGCTGATGGAAGGCGGCTTCATCGCCGGGGCGGAAGGTGCGGAAGACGATGGCGCGGTCGCTGGGGAGCATGGTCTCTTCAGCCTAACGGCGTCAGCCGCGCAAGGCGAGGTGTGTGCAGCGAGCGGCGAGCTCAGGCTGCCGAGAGGCTGGATTTTGGAGGCTGTCCGGAACGGGCCGGGGCTTCAATGGGCGTTCGAGGTGACGAGGCTGGCGCCGGCCTGCTGGACGGCTTTGGCCTGGAATCTCTTGTAATCGCTGTCGGTGACGTGGACTCTGGCATGGGCTCCGATAAAGCCGAAGGCGTGGGCGCTGATGAAGACGTCGGCGCTGGTGGGGAGCCACAGCTGATGGTTCACCAGCTTCTGGTTGAAGACGAGGTTGCTGCCTTTGCCCAGAGAGACAAGGCCGAAGCCGGCGCGGTAGGTGCTGTCCAGCTGGACTGACATGCGTCGGACTTCGAGCTTCTTTTCGTCGATCCAGACGGTTCCGGAGGCTTTGCGGGCGACCTTTTCGGCTGTGCCATGAGCTTTGGCATGGGGATCGCCGGAAAAATCGAAGACGATGGTCGGGCGGCCGTCGAGGAGGATGCGGCGCGGTTTGGAGAAGCGCGTGACCGCCAGAATTCCGCTCACGCTGACCACGGTTTCCCCGGGCGGCGCCTGCCCGGGCGGTGTCTTCTGCGCGTCGCGGACTGCTTTCAGGACCGCCTTTTGCTGTTTCCGCCGCTGGCCGGCGCTGAGGGGGTGACCGTTTTTGGCGATGAGGCGGCGGACCTCATGGCTGTTGACGTAGAAGACCTGGTATTCCTGAGAGATGGTCTTCTCGACCTTGCCTTTCTTGCTGAGGATCTGGGTTTGGTCGGTTTCGCGGTAGGTGTAGTTTTCCTGGATGGCATCCAGCTGGCGCTGATGGGCGCGGACCTCGGCGAGGATGGCGGGAACGCTGGGCAGGGGGCCGCCGGGCGGCGGCGTCTGCGCGGCGCAGGCGAAAAGGGTGGGCCAGAAAACCAGCGCGAGAGCTACACTCCGGCGAAGATTGCGGCGGGGAAGCAACAGGATCCTCTGTGCAGAGATCATAGCTTAAGTTGCAGGCAACGAAAGCTGCCGAGCCGGAAGCCGCGGGCGTAAGCTGTTGGCGAAGAAGCAGGCACAACTCAGGGAACAGGTGAAAGACCATGCTGCGACTGCTGGTGAGGTGGCTATTGGGGGCATTGGCGCTGCTGATTACGGCAGGGTTGGTGCCGGGGTTCAGGATTCGGAGTTTCGGGTCGGCGCTGGTGGCGGTGCTGGTGGTCGGGCTGCTGAACGTGACGCTGGGATTATTGCTGAAGCTGATCACGTTTCCGCTGGCCATCCTGACGCTGGGATTGTTTTTTCTGGTGGTGAACGCATTCATCCTGAAGCTGGCGGGCAATCTCGTGCCGGGCTTCCGGGTGGAAACATGGGGAGCGG
>DAHVZZ010000299.1:0-8227 GCA_027323785.1 Acidobacterium sp.
CAAAACCGCAATCCGCGAAACGATCGAATCCCTGCCATGCGTTGCAGCGCGGTTAACACGCGATGAATCCACAAATGTGCCTGCCATGAGTACATATCGGCCGGCCGTTGACAAAACGAACTCCAAACCGATTGAATTCAATCGGTTGAATGAAACGCCCGTAACGTCTCCTGAAACCAGCCCCGCGCCGGTCTCGGTTCCGTTCCCGCGCTATTCATTTCAGGAGGTTGTCCCGTCCGATGAAACGTTCCATTTCCTGCTGCCTGGTTGCCGCCGCCATGCTTGCGCCGCTGCTGCGCGCGGAAACAAAAATGCCCCTCCACATCGGCTGGCACCTGCAGTCCGCCTGCAAAATCAACGCGGAAGGTCCCGCCATCTCCGCGCCCGGCTTTTCCACAGCCGGCTGGATCAGCGCCTCCGTCCCATCCACGGTGCTCGCCGCCCAGGTGAAGGCCGGCATCTTCCCCAACCCCTACTTCGGCGACAACCTCCGCAAAATTCCCGGCACTTCGTACCCCATCGGTGCGAATTACTCCAATCTGCCCATGCCCAAAGGCAGTCCCTATCGCTGCGGCTGGTGGTATCGCGACGCCTTCACCGCGCCGGTGCGAAAGAATGGCCGCTACTGGCTCCATTTCGGAGGCATCAATTACCGCGCCAACATCTGGCTCAACGGCAAAAGGATCGCCGATTCGTCGCAGATCGCCGGTACCTTCCGCGTCTACAACATCGACGTCACCGGCGTCCTCCGCCCCGGCAAAACCAACGTGCTCGCCGTGGAAACCTTT
Organism: Acidobacterium sp.; assembly: GCA_027323785.1. Taxonomy (GTDB): domain Bacteria; phylum Acidobacteriota; class Terriglobia; order Terriglobales; family Acidobacteriaceae; genus Palsa-343. The sequence goes on from DAHVZZ010000299.1 coordinate 789, forward strand.
GCCCCCACGCCCAAAGACCTTGGCATCACCTGGGTGGACTGGAACCCCATGCCGCCCGATAAGAACATGGGCCTCTGGGGCAAGGTCGATCTCGTCACCACCGGCCCCGTTGCCCTGCGTTCGCCCATGGTCGTCACGCATTTTCCTGACGGCAACCTCCACATCGCCGACCTCACCGTCTACGCCGACCTGCGCAACGCCACCTCTCATCCCGTCGCGGGCACGCTTTCCGGATCAGCCGCCGGCGTCACCTTCCAGCAATCCGTCCAGCTCGCTCCCCATCAGGAGCGCAGCATCGCCTTCGCTCCGGACAAATTCCCGCAGCTCCGCATCCACAACCCGCAGCTCTGGTGGCCGCGCCAGATGGGCACACCACACCTCCAGCGCCTCACCATGAGCTTCCGCACCAGCGGCCAGCTTTCCGACCAGCAGAGCGTCCACTTCGGCATCCGCCAGATGACCTCCGAGCTCACGCCCGCCGGCTACCGCCTCTTCCGCGTCAACGGCAAACGCATCCTCATCCGCGGCGGAGGTTGGGCGCAGGACATGATGCTCCGCCGCAATCCCGCGAAGCTACGCCGGCAGTTCCGCCTGGTGCGTGACCTCAACCTCAACACCATCCGCCTCGAAGGCAAGATGGCCAGCCGGGATTTCTTCCGTCTCGCCGACAAAAACGGCATCCTCGTCATGGTCGGCTGGTGCTGCTGCGATCAGTGGCAGCTCTGGAAAAACTGGACGCCCGAGGACTATACCGTCGCCAACGCTTCGCTCCGCTCGCAGCTCCTCCGCATCCGTCATCACGCCAGCGTGCTGGTGTGGCTCAATGGCAGCGACATTCCTCCGGTCCCGGAGGTCGAGCGCTCCTACCTGAAAATTGAGGCGCAGCTCCACTGGCCCAATCCCATCGTCTCCTCCGCTTCAGCCACGCCCACCACCGTCACTGGTCTCAGCGGGGTCAAAATGACCGGCCCCTATGACTACGTCGAGCCCAGCTACTGGTACGTGGATACGCAGCACGGCGGCAACTACGGCTTCAACACCGAGACCAGCCCCGGTCCTTCCATCCCCTCGCTTGCCAGCCGCAAGAAATTCCTTCCCGACCCCGAAGCCTGGCCGCCCTCGGCGGACTGGCGCCTCCACTACGGCGGCGGCGGCTTCACTCACCTCACCGTCCTTGACAGCGCCATGGACGCGATCTACGCCAAACCTGCCTCCCTCGCCGAATACGAGCGCCTCGCCGAAACCATGGAGTACGACTCCGAACGCGCCGAGTTCGAGGCCTACAGCGCCAACAAGTACAACTCCACCGGCGTCATCCAGTGGATGCTCAACAACGCGTGGCCCTCCATGATCTGGCACCTCTACGATTACTATCTCGACCCCGACTCCAGCTATTACGCCGTCAAAAAGGCCTGCCAGCCGCTTCACATCCAGTACGCCTACAACACTGAGTCCGTCGACGTGGTGAACAGCACCTACCATCCCGTCTCCGGTCTCCACGCCGCCATCGACGTGCACGGCATCCACTGGAACGAGCTGTACAAATCCGAAACCACGGTGAGCGCCGGCCCGGACAGCTCCCAGCGCGTCTTCACTCTGCCTCAGGCGCTCTACAACGGCACCCACCGCATCTTCTTCATCGATCTCACGCTGACCAACGCCGCGGGCCACGTCGTCAGCCGCAACTTCTACTGGGTGCCCTATACCCTCGCCACCTTCGACTGGGCGGCTACCAACTACACCCACACGCCCACCGAGCGCTACCCCGACCTCAGCGCGCTGCTGAACCTCCCGCCCGCTCAGGTATCAGCCAACGCAACGGTTACAAATACGCCCCGCGGCCGCATGGTCCGCCTGCATCTGGTCAACACCTCGAAAAACCTGGCCTTTCAGCTGGTCGGCCGGGTGCGCACGCCCTCCGGCGGCCTCATCGCTCCCGTCATCTTCTCCGACGACTGGATCGAGTTGGTTCCAGGCGAATCTCGCACCCTTACCATCCAGCTGCCCCGCCATGCTCCCGCCGATGCCGTCATCGATCTGAGCGGCTGGAACATCCACTCCGCGACCATCCAGCTGCCCGCGGCCCACAGCTAACCGTACCGAGGCCACCGCACCATGCCAGAGACAGGACAGACCAGCACTCCGCTCCAGCTCCGCAAGGTCCTCGGCCTGTGGGACCTGATCTTCTATGGCATGGTGCTCATCCAGCCCACCGCCGGCATCCCCCTCTTCGGCGTCGCCCAGAAGCTCTCCAATGGCCACATGGTCACCACCATCCTCATCGCCATGTTTGCCATGATGATCACCGCCGTCAGCTATGGCCGCATGGCCGCCGTCTATCCCGCGGCCGGTTCCGCCTACACCTACGTCGGCCGCACCCTCAACCCCCACCTCGGCTTCCTCATCGGCTGGGCCATGCTGCTGGACTACATCCTGCAGCCGCTCATCAACGTCGTCTGGATTTCCGTCGCCCTCCACAGCCGCTACATCGCCGCCCTTCCCTTCCCCGTCACCGCGCTGCTGGTCACCGTCTTCATCACCGCGCTCAACCTCATCGGTATCCGCTCCTCGGCCCGCGCCAACAAAATCCTGCTGATGGCCATGTGCATCGTCATCGCCATCTTCTTCGTCCTCGGCATCCACTTCCTCTTCGACCACGGACGCTGGTCCGCGCTCTTCTCCATCCAGCCCTTCTACGATCCCTCCACCTTCAACCTGCACCGCATCTGGGGAGCCACCTCCTTCGCCGCCCTCACCTACATCGGCTTCGACGGCATCACCACCCTCTCTGAGGATGTGAAGAACCCCCGCCGCAACGTCCTGCTGGCCACCGTCCTCGTCTGCTTCTTCACCGGCATCCTCAGCGGCGCGGAAGTCTACCTCGGCCAGCGCATCTGGCCCGACTGGCACACCTTCCCCAACCTCGAAACCGCCTTCATGGACGTCTGCCATCGCGTCGGCGGCCCATTCCTCTTTGAAGCCATGGGCGTCGTGCTCATCCTCGCCGCGCTCGGCAGCGCCCTCACCGGCGGCCTTGGAGCCGCGCGCCTCCTCTTCGGCATGGGCCGCGATGGCGTCCTGCCCGGCCGCATCTTCGCCCACCTGCACCCCAAAAACAACACCCCCACCTACAACATCCTCCTCATCGGAGCCGTCGCCTGGATCGGCGCCGTCGTCCTCAACGACATCGGCAGCGCCTACGAACACGCCGGCGAGCTGCTCAACTTCGGAGCCTTCCTCGCCTTCATGGGCGTCAATCTCTCCTCCTTCTGGCACTTCGGCCTCCGGCGCAAAGGCGAAAAGCTCCGCGTCCTCTCCGACGTGGTCCTTCCTCTCATCGGCTTCGCCTTCTGCGCCTCCATCTGGTGGAACCTGAGCATCCTCGCCAAAATCGTCGGCGGCATCTGGTTCCTCATCGGCCTGGCCTGGCTCGCCTCCACCACCCGCGGCTTCCGCCACGCCCCCAAAATGATCGATTTCAGCGAATCCTGAGCCGCACCGCCCCTCCGGCCGTTGCACCCGCAATCTCCCCGCCCTCCCGCGATTTGCGACCAAATTGGTCCTATATTTACAATGAACAGGTGGGCGCTTATTCCGAACCGACTCCCCGTTCCTCTTCTTCCTGGAGTTCCACCGGGCGCGTCGCCCTGCTTCTCGGCGCTCTGCTGCTCGCGGCCCTGATGGTCTGGCAGGCCTTTTCAGCCGCCGGCAACCCCGATCCGCTGCTCCACCGCCCCGGCTCCTTTGCCGGAATCCTCGACATCGGCGTGCTCGTCTTCCGCGAGGGCCTGGAGTGCATCCTGGTCCTCTCGGCCATCACCGCCGGCCTGATGAAGGCGGGCGAAGCCTACCAGCGCCCCGTCGCCGTCGGCGTCGGCTTTGGCTTTCTTGCCACGCTCATCTCCTGGTTCATCGCCGTCGGCATCGTCGACGACCTCGCCAAAAACCTCAACGCCCTCTATGTGCAGGCCGGCACCGGACTGCTGGCCATCGTCGTCCTGCTGGTGGTGATGAACTGGTTCTTCCACAAAATCTACTGGACCGGCTGGATCGCCCACCACAACAGGCGCAAGCATGAGCTGATGAAGAGCGCCGCCGACGGCCTCGCCTCGCAGCGCCGCATGTTCATCGGCATGGCGCTGCTGGGCTTCACCTCGTTTTATCGCGAGGGCGTGGAAGTCGTCCTCTTCCTGCAGAGCTACCGCCTCCGGCTCGGCGGCCAGCCGGTCCTTTACGGCGTCCTGCTCGGGCTGCTCTTCACCGGAATCGTCGCCATTCTCACCTTCCTCGCCCACCGCAAACTGCCCTACAAGCGCATGCTCGTCCTCACCGGCGTCATGCTCGGAGCCGTCCTGCTCATCATGGTCGGCGAGCAGGCGCAGGAGATGCAGCTCGCCCACTGGCTGCCCACCACCGTCATCCCCGCCCTCGCCCCCCGCATCCCCGCGTGGATGGGCCTGTGGTTCTCCGTCTTTCCCACCGTGCAGACGCTGGCCGCGCAGGGCATTGCCGGCCTTCTCGTCCTCGGCTCCTGGTTCGTCGCCCGCAAATAGCGCGCGCGCCCGCACATGCCGGGCGCGCCGCGTCCTCAGCGCGCTTCACTCAATGCGCAGCGCCTGCTGCGGATCCAGCCGCGAGGCCCGCGTCGCCGGAAACCACACCGCCAGCAGCGCCACCGCCGCCAGCACCAGCGGCACCACCACAAAGGCCACCGGATCCCAGGCCTTCACCCCGTACAGGAAGCTGGCAATCAGCCGTGTTAGCCCAAACGCGGCCGCAATCCCGATCGCCACCCCCACCAGCGCCAGCCTCATGCCGTGCCACACCACCAGCTTGCGAATCCGCCCGCGGTCCGCGCCCAGCGCCATGCGGATGCCCATCTCCTGCGTCCGCTGCTGCACCGAGTACGCCATCAGCCCGTAAATTCCGATCGCCGCCAGCAGCAGCGCCGCCGCGCCAAAGATCGTCAGCAGCAGCATGTTGAAGTTCTGCTGCGCCGTGGACTGCGACACCACCGCCGTCATCGGCTTCACCTGCGAGATCGAGAACCCTCCGCTGGCGTCCCGCAGCTGCTTTCTCACCGCGGCGGCGTACTGCATCGGATCGCCGTGCGTCCGCACCAGCCACACCATCGGACTGATGTTGGTGTTGAGCGCGGTCATTCCGTCCGTCACCTGCGCCACCGGCACAATCATCAGCGGCCGTGCCTTCTGGTTCAGCCCTCCATCCCGCGAGTCGCCCACCACGCCGATAATCTGCCTCGGCGCCTCGGTAAACTGCGGCCCCACGCCCTTGCCGATCAGCAGCTGCTGCCCAATCGGACTGCCCTTGGGCCAGTACTGCCTCGCCATCGCCTGGTTGATGATCACCACCCCGGGAGCCGATCCGCTGTCCTGGTCCGTAAAGTCGCGCCCCTGCACGATCGGAATCTTAAACACCGAAAAATATCCCGGCGAAACGCTCATCCATCCCGCCCCGCCATTCCATGGCGACTTGCCCTGCGGCGGACGCCCAATGATGTTGAACGGCAGCCCGTAGCCGCCTTCCAGCGGCAGGCAGCAGCTGAACGCCGCGCTCTCCACCCCGGGAATTGCCGCCAGCCGCTCGCGTCCGTTCAGTGACAGCTGCGCCACCCCCGCCGTCTTCTTATACTGATCGCCCGAAAGCGCCATCTTCATCGTCAGCACATGGTTTGCGTCGAATCCGGGATTCACATCGCGCAGCGCAATGTACGTCCGGATCAGCAGCGCCGCGCCCACCAGCAGCACCAGCGCCATCGACACCTCCACGATCACCAGCAGCGACCGCGCCTTGCTCTGCCGGAAGCCCGTGCCCGAGCGGTTGCTGCTCTCCTTCAGCGTCGAATTCAGATCCGGCCGCGACGCCCCAATCGCCGGAAACAGCCCAAACAGAACCCCCGTCAGCACCGAAATCCCGATGGCAAATGCCAAAACCCGCCAGTCCATCGTGATGTTCGCGCCATGCGCCCCGATCCGCGGCAGATTCGTCGGGCTCACCGCCAGCAGCGCCCGCACGCCGATATACCCCAGAATCACGCCCAGAATCCCGCCCGTCAGCCCCAGCACAACGCTTTCCGTCAGCAGCTGCCGGACGATCCGCATCCGTCCCGCCCCCATCGCCGCCCGAATCGCAAACTCCCGCTTCCGTCCCGTCGCCCGCACCAGCAGCAGATTCGCCACATTCGCGCACGCGATCAGCAGCACAAAGCCCACCGCGCCCAGCAGGATCAGCAGCGACGTCCGCGCGCCCGCCACAATCGAATCCCGCAGCGGCTGTACGGCAAAACCGCCCTTCGGCCCCATATCCTGCGGATGCAGCAGCCGGTACTGATCCGCCGCCAGCTTCAGCTGCGCATTCGCCTGCGCCAGCGTCACCCCCGGCCGCAGCCGCCCGGCGACAAAGAAATAGTGCCCCAGGTTCGTGCTGTTCGGATCGATCTGGAACGGCACCCACAAAGCCGCATGCGAAGGCGTCTCAAACGACTTCCCGATCACGCCCACAATCGTGTACGGCTCGCCGTTCAGCGTGATCGCCTTGCCCACAATGTGCGGATCGCCCCCGAACTTCTGCTGCCACAGCCCGTAGCTCAGCACCGTCACATGCCCGCCGTTCGGCGAATCCTCCTGCGCCGTGAACGTCCGCCCCAGAATCACCGGCGCGCCGAATAGCCTGAAGTACGCCTCCGAAACATGCAGCCCGTGAATCTGCTCCGGCACCGGCCCCGTCAGATTGAAGCCCGGCCCCCGGAAGTCGAAGGCCGCAACGTTCTCAAACACCTTCGTCTGGCTCTTCCAGTCATTGAAGTTCACCGGCGACGCCGACGGGCTCTTGCCGCCGCCTTCCGTGTTCATGAACTGCACAATCCGGTTCGGATGCGGGTAGGTCAGCGGCTTCAGCAGCACGTTGTCCACCACCGTGAAGATGGCGGTGTTTGCTCCAATGCCCAGCGCCAGCGCTGCAATCGCCGTAATGGTGAAGGCCGGGCTGGAAATCAGCATCCGGAGTGAATACTTCAGGTCCTGAAGAAAATCGCCCATTGTCGTGTCTGCCCTCGAATCGGAAGGATGTTTAGGGGACGGGCCGCCTTATGCCGCCAGCAGAGACTACGCGCACAAGGATGTTTTGGTTCGCCCGATTGTAGCGCACTACATAGCAGGATGGCGATCTCCCCCCGCTCACACCATTCCGGGAGCCCCCTCGGCCAGCCCCGAATCCGGCTCCGCACCACGCCCTGTCCCCGCTCGGCTCGCCCCGGCCATCTGTAGTATCCTGAAACTCGTGCGCCCGTAGCTCAGCTGGATAGAGCGAATGCCTCCGGAGCATTAGGTCGGGAGTTCGAATCTCTCCGGGCGCACCAGATTCCGGAGCCATTCCGAATGTTCAGTCGTCAATGAATGGCCGTTTCCGCTGGTAGCGTC
>DAHVZZ010000328.1:0-6503 GCA_027323785.1 Acidobacterium sp.
CCGCTCAGTTTGTCGACCCTCGGCTTGTAGGCGATGTTTTTGTGCAGCGAGCTGTCCGTCTGCTGCTGCCCGAGCAGGAAGGCCGTGTCTTCGGCGGACAGCGGAACAGGCGTCTGAGGAAAGTAGAGAATGTCTCCGGCTTCGAGCCGCGCGCAGCAGTCGCGAGCCTCGGGTGCTGAGGCTGAGCCGGCAATGGTTACGACCGCCATCCATGCGCTCCACGCGCCTGCCGTCGCGGGCTGGCGCCAGTGAAAAATAGATTGCCCTGAACCGGCACTTTCGTCAGCTAGAATACAGACTTATGGCCGGAGCCGCCCAGATCCCACTGTACCCCGCCGCAAAAGTTGCCCAGGAGGCTTCCGTCCGCCAGGCCGAGAACGGTCTCTGCTACTCGACGTTTGGAGAAGTCTCGGTTCCGCCGGAAGATCTGGAACGGATTGTGCAGACGGTGCCATCGATGGTCGCCGTCGCGCTGCGCCATCGGGCGTACTACTTTGTTCCGCTGGCGATCGCCGAGGATGACCAGACGGTCATCGCGCCGGATTACACCGTCGATTTCAGCGACCGCGCCATCTGCCATCGCAACGTCCGTTTCGGCTCGTCCGACTGCATTTTCATCTCAACCCGCCTGATGCAGGACCGGTTTGCCCTGGCCTTCGAGTTTTTCATCAATGTGGGCCATCATTTTGTGGAGGCGGTGGGCGTGCCGCAGAGCTTTGCCGATCTGGTCTGGTCGCAGGCGACGGCGGAGATTCGCGGCGAAACCAGCCACGACGCCTGGGAAAGCCGCCGCCGCGCCACCGACCGCAGCCGGGGCAGCGCTGTCGATGAGAAGGCGCGCTCCAGCTTTTTTGAATCGGCCTTTGCCGACGCGCTGGCGATCTATATGCTTTCGCTCAATCTGGATTTCGACTATGCGGACCTGCGCGAGCGCGAATACCCGCTGCTGGCGGCTCCGGCCATGGCCGAACGCCTTCGTCACGTGGCCGAGCTGTTTCCGGCCAACAGCGGCTACGAGTTCGAGATTCGCTACCGCCGCAGAATCTGAGGGGCCAGCCCCATGCGCGCTCGCAAGCCAACGGTTCCGCTCGACGAAGAAGGCCTGTACAGCTACGCCGTTCGGCTGCTGGGACGGCAGATGCGCACCGAAGCCGAAATGAGGCGTCTGCTGCGCCGCCGCGCCGAGCCGGGGGAAGCCGGCGACCGAAACATTGCCGCCGTGATCAGCCGCCTGCGGGAGCGCCGCTACCTCGATGACTCCGGATACGCCCAGGACTTTACTCGCCTGCGCCAGGAAAATTCCAGCTTCGGCCGCCGCCGCGTCCAGCAGGACCTGACGCGCAAGGGAGTCCACAACGAAATCATCGCCAAAACGCTCGACGCCGCGTACGAGAACATCAGCGAGGAGGAGCTGGCCCGCCGTCATCTGGAGCGCAAGCGAGTGCGCCAGCCGGCCAGCGAAAAGGAGGCCGCGCGGGTGGCGCGCCTGCTGATGCGAGCCGGATTCTCGATGACGGTCATCGTCCGCATCCTGAAAACATGGCGCGTGGACGGCGATTCTCTGGCGGCTCTGGAGTTGGCCGACCCCGAAGAGATCGACGAGGCATGAGCGGCGGGCGCTCTCAATCGATCTCAGCCTGTTAGGATTTTGTTCACTGGTTTCCTCACCGGCGCTCTGTTCGCAACATCGTACCGGGAAGCGTTCTGCTGTTGCCGTATATGAAGTGTTCGCCATGTCCCTGTTTGCTCTGCTCAGCGTGCTGGTTTGCCTGGCCGCCGCCTTCAGTCTGATCACGCATCGGTTTCTCCGTCTGCCGCGCACGGTGGGCGTGATGCTGCTCTCGCTGGGTGGATCGGTGCTGGTGGCGCTGATCGGGAGGGCGATTCCCAGCCTGAAAACGGATGCCGGAGCGCTGGTCGCGCACATCAACTTCTCGTCGGTGGTGCTGCATGCGCTGCTGGCCTTTCTGCTCTTCGCGGGAGCGCTGCAGCTGAATCTGGGCGCGCTTCGGCGGCAGAGGCTGCCGGTGCTGGCGCTGGCCATCCTCGGCACGGGGCTTTCCACGCTTCTGATCGCCGGAATGCTGAGGGGGGTCCTTGAGCTTACCGGGCTGGGAATGAGCTGGATGGGCTGCCTGCTCTTCGGAGCGCTGATCTCGCCGACGGATCCGATTGCGGTCCTTGAGATGATGCGCCGCGTCGGCGCGCCCGCGGGGCTTGAAGCTCAGCTGAACGGCGAGTCGCTGTTCAACGACGGCGTGGGCGCGGTGCTCTTCCTGACCCTCTATGAGTCATCCAGCCACGGGACGCGGCTGAGCCTGTCGACGTTTACCTGGCAGCTGCTGATCAAGTCGGGCGGCGGCATCGGCCTTGGGCTGCTGCTCGGCTGGATTGTCTACCGCCTGCTGCGCACCGTGGACAGCTACCGCGTGGAGGAGATGCTGACCCTGGCGCTGGCCATGGGCGGTTATGCGCTGGCCGATGCGCTCCGGCTCTCGGCGCCGCTCGAAGTGGTCGCCGCCGGTCTGATCGCCGGAGGACGCGCCCGCAACTTCGCCATGTCCGTCGTGACGCGCGATCACGTCGACCGCTTCTGGGAGCTGCTGGATGACATGCTCAACGTGATCCTCTTCCTGATGGTTGGGCTGGAACTGCTGGTGATGCCGTGGAACCCGCGTTACATCTACGCCGGCCTGCTGGCCATCCCGGTTGTTCTGGCAGCTCGCTGGCTGAGCGTGCAGGCCTCGCTGCTGGTAGTGCGCCCGTGGCACCGGCCCGTGCGCGGAGCGGTGACGGTGCTGACCTGGGGAGGTCTGCGCGGCGCGCTGGCGGTGGCGCTGGCGCTCTCGCTGGCCACTCAGGGGCACGCCTACGACCGCATCATCGCCATCACGTATGTCGTGGTCATCTTCTCGATCACCACGCAGGGGCTCACCATGAGCCGGCTGCTGCGCCGGCTGGGGTTCGCCTCCGACGATCGCGCCGAGGCCAGTCCATAGCCCGGCTCGGGCAGGAAGCGCCGGCCGCGCTCCATATGCTATTCTTCAGCGTTCTCTATGCCTGAACCGACCCATCCCATTCGCGTTCTTGTTGCCAAGCCCGGACTCGACGGTCATGATCGCGGCGCCAAAGTGATTGCCCGCGCTCTGCGCGATGCGGGCATGGAGGTCATCTACACCGGCCTGCGCCAGACGCCGGAGATGATCGTCAATGCGGCTCTTCAGGAAGATGTGGACTGCATTGGCCTCAGCATCCTCTCCGGTGCGCATAATGCCATTGTGCCGCGGGTGACCGGGTTGCTGCGTGAGCGTGGCGCGGCGGACATTCTGGTGGTGCTCGGCGGCACCATCCCGGCTCAGGATGCGGAGTTCCTCAGGTCGGAGGGGGTCGCGGCGATCTTCGGCCCCGGGACATCGCTCGATGCGGTGGTGAAATATATCCGGGAAAATGTGAAGCCGCGCGGCGTCAGCGTCTGAGCTGTCTGTTCGCGGCGCTGGTTTGAGCCGGCCGGAGATTCAGCTGTGCTGTCTCCACCCGGCGGCCATGCGTTCCTTGAGGATGCAGCGATCCATCACGACTTTGATTCCCGCCGCCTCGGCCCAGCCTGCGGCTTCTTCGTGAACCACGCCCTCCTGCAGCCACAGGTGCGGAATTTTAAGCCGGATGGCATCCTTCGCGATCTCCGGCACAAACTCCGGCGCGCGGAAGACGTTGACCAGATCGATCCGGCCCTCCAGCGCCTCATAGGCGGCATCGAGGTCGGGATAGGCCTTTTCCCCCAGCGAGCTCTCGATCAGGGGATTCACCGGGACAATGCGGTATCCCTGGCTCTGCATAAAGCGGGAGACGCCGTAGCTGGCGCGGCCTTCGCGATTGGTGAGCCCCACCACGGCGATCGTCTTCACCGTGTCCAGAATCTCTTGAATGGTCTCGGGTTCGTTCATCTGTCGATTGGATGCCCCGGCGATCGGTGCGATTCGGGATCCGATCCGGGATCAGGCGACCGACCCCGGATCAGTTTTTCGGTTCTTAGTAGTTCACGATGCGGGCGAAGGACTGCGGATCCAGGCTGGCTCCGCCGACCAGTGCGCCGTCGATCTCGGTCTCGGCCATCAGCGCGGTGGCGTTCTCCGGCTTCACGCTGCCGCCGTACAGGATGCGCATCTTTTCCGCGGCTTCCGCGCCCAGCAGCTTTGCCACTTCGGCGCGAATGACCTTGTGCGCGTCGGAGGCGATCTGCGGGGTGGCGGTTTTGCCGGTGCCGATCGCCCAGACCGGTTCATAGGCGATGACCATGGAGTCCGCCTGCTCGGCGGTGATGCCGGCCAGGACGCCCTGCGTCTGCCGGATGAGCACCTCTTCGGTTTTGCCGCTTTCGCGCTCCGCCAGCACCTCGCCCACGCAGACAATGGCTTTCAGGCCGTGCTGCAGGGCGGTCTTCAGCTTGCGGTTGACCACTTCGTCGGTCTCGGCAAAATACTGCCGGCGTTCGGAGTGTCCCAGAATCACATGGGTGACGCCAATGGCCTTCAGCATCAGCGGCGAAGTCTCGCCGGTGAACGCGCCCTCTTCGGCGGCATACATGTTCTGCGCGCCCACGGCCACGCCCGAGCCGGTGGCTCCGGCGATGACCACCGAGAGGGAGGTGAACGACGGGCACAGAACGATTTCGTCGCGGCTGTGGTTCGTCACCAGGGGCAGAAAGTTCTTCACGAACTCCTGGGCCTGCACAGGAGTCTTGTACATCTTCCAGTTCGCGGCAATGACCGGCTTACGATTCATGGTTGTCGATTCCTCAGTCCGATTGTAGAAGATCGGGCCGCCGCATCGGGCATTCGATACAAGAGCGCCCATCTCGTGTATCGTGTTGTCTGTTCAGTCGGCCCGGAGCATGACGCAAGCAAATTTATGGCTGCCCGAGGCAGCCGCCCACACATCGGCTGGCCGTGTGCGATCCCGCAATGAGGACGCCTTTGGCTTCTGTATTGAGCACGGCATCTTTGTCGTCTGCGACGGAATGGGCGGCGCCGCCGCCGGCGAGGTTGCCAGCCGGATGGTGGTGGAGCAGGTGGTGGAGCGGATGTGCAGCGGTCACGCCGGGCTTTCCGCCGGCGAATGCCTGCACCAGGCCGTGGCCGATGCAAATCGCGCCGTTTATGAGCGGGCGGAGCGCGACGCTTCGCTCTATGGAATGGGGACGACGCTGGTGGTGCTGCACCTGCGGCACAGCCCGGCGGACGGGAGTTTCGCCGTCATTGCCCACGCCGGCGACAGCCGCTGCTATCTGTTTCGCGGGGGCCGGCTGGAGCGCCGCACGCGGGACCATTCGCTGGTGGATGAGCAGGTGCGTCTCGGCACCATGACCAGCGAGGAGGCTGAGCGGTCGCCGCTGCGCAGCGTGATTACCCGCGCCATCGGCACGCAGCCATCCGTGACTGAGGAGGTTTCGGAAGTCGAGATGGAGTCCGGCGATCTGTTTTTGCTGTGCAGCGACGGGCTGACACGCGAAGTCTCCGAACCTCAGATTGCGGCAATTCTCGCGGGCCATACCGATCTCGCTACCCTGGCCCTGCGCCTTGTGGACCAGGCCAACCGGGCCGGCGGCCACGACAATATCACCTGCCTGCTGGTGCGGGTGCCGTAGGCGGCCTCTGGGGAGAGGCGATGCCTGCGGCGAACGGATCAGCGGCCTTCAGGGAGTCGTCATGAGTGACATCCAAACCGTCGGCGTACTCGGCGCCGGGACCATGGGCAACGGCATCGCCCACGTCTTCGCACGCGGCGGCTTCGCCGTTCAGCTCTGCGAGGTGGAGCAGCGCTTCCTCGACCGCGGTCTCGCCACCATCCGCAAAAACCTCGCCCGCGAGGCGGAGAAATCCAAAATCACGGCCGAGGAAGCTGAAGCTGCGTTCGCGCGCATCCATCCGACCCTCGACCGAGCCTCGCTGGCCGGATGCGACCTGCTGGTGGAAGCCGCGACCGAGCGCTTTGAGGTCAAGAGCGAGATTTTCCGCGATCTGGACCGGATCGCGCGGCCGGGGGTCATCCTCGCCTCGAATACCTCGTCCATCTCCATTACGAAGCTGGCGGCGCAGACCGGGCGGCCGGATCGCGTCATCGGCATGCATTTCTTCAATCCGGTGCCGGTGATGGCGCTGGTGGAAATCATTCGCGGTCTGGCCACCTCGCAGGAGGCCTTCGACACGGTTCAGGCTCTGGCGCGCCAGCTGGGCAAAACGCCTGTGGAAGTGAACGACGCGCCGGGGTTCGTTTCCAACCGGGTGCTGATGCCGCTGCTGAACGAGGCCATGTACGCGGTGATGGAAGGCGTGGCCACGGCGGAGGCCGTCGACCAGGTGTTCAGACTGGGCATGGCGCATCCCATGGGACCGCTGACGCTCGCCGATTTCATCGGACTGGACGTCTGTCTCGACATCATGCGCGTGCTGCACGAAGGCCTGGGCGATCCGAAGTACCGTCCCTGCCCGCTGCTGATCCGCATG
>DAHVZZ010000333.1:0-10983 GCA_027323785.1 Acidobacterium sp.
CTCTTCGCCTTCCTCGCCGACTTCGTAGATTCCACAGACGTTCGGGTGTTCGATGGCGGAGGCCATCCGAGCCTCGCGGAGAACGGTCGAGCGCATCTGCTCCGGAGTCAGCGCCCCGCGCTTGAGCACCTTCAGCACCACGGGGCGCATCAGCTGCGTGTCATTGGCCAGATACACAATACCGCTGCCGCCCGTGCCGAGTTTCCGGATCAGTTCATAGTGCTGGATAGAGCGCTGCATTCTGAATTCAGTGTAATGGAGCATGTAAGGAGTGATATTCTTTACTTCTTGAATTGGGAGTAAAGATGGCGAAGACGAGCAGCGTCAGCAGCAAAGGCCAGGTGACGATTCCTCAGGAGGTGCGCACCCGGCTCGGATTGCACGCCGGTGACCGGGTTGAGTTTGTGATGGAGGGCGATCGTACGATCCTTCGCCCCACGCGCGCCCCGGAGAATCCTTTTCGCAAATACATGGGATCTTTGCCTGCGTTTAAGACAGCCGAGGAAGTGAACGACTGGCTGGCCGACCTGCGTGACGACAGGACGCCGCAATGAGGACGGCGGTCGATACCAACATCCTCTCGGCTTTGTGGGGCGCGGAGCAGTGCATGGAACGGGCGGCGGAAATGCTTTGGCAGGCCGAGATGCATGGCGCATTGGTGATCTCCGGTGTGGTGTACGTGGAGCTGCGCGCTCACCCGGCATCGACGGAAACATTCATCGACCGATTCCTTCGGCAAACCCGAATTTCGGTTGAGTGGGAATTGCCGCGGGAGGTCTGGCAGATGGCCGCCGATCGATTTGGCCAATATGCGGAACGCAGACGGGTCCAGAAAGCCGACACGCCGAAGCGCCTGCCCGCCGATTTTCTGGTGGCGGCGCATGCCCTGTTGCGAGCCGACCGTCTGATGACGCTTGATCGAAGGCGCTACCAGACCGACTTCCCTGAGCTGAACCTGACTACGATCTGATCGCCGGGATCAGGCGTTCTGCCGTCTTTCCGCGAGGATCTGGCGCAGGCGGACTCCCTGCTTTTCCAGCTGATCCACAAAGTCTTCCGTGCGGACCAGAAAATCCTGCCCGGCGCGGAGGTAACGCGGGATGGAATTCCAGAACTCGCGGACCGCTTCCGGATTTTCCAGCAGCGCCACGGCAGCGCCCGCGGCGGCCAGAGCCAGCGCAGGTTTCCGGCGTCCGGTGGCGAGCATGACGGCGCTGACGAGCAGCGAACCGGCGGCCACTCCGCGCGTCCAGCCGCCCTGGGAAAGAGTGAGTTCGGGTTCCTGCGGCCTATTCATCGTTGCGATTTGATCATCCATAAATTTCTCTGATGCGCTCACCGGTGCACGGTGAGATGCGGCCGGACAGATCTAGTCGAGATCGAATTCGCGCAGCGGTTTGCCGGTGTCGGGGCTCTCCTTTGCCTTCTTCATGGCTTCGGCAAAGCGCTTCTCAAACAGGTCTTCGCGATTCTTCTCCGCTTCCAGCGACTGCCGGAAGAGGCTCTCCTTGCGCTCCTCGGCTTCGCGCAGCGCCCGGGTTGCCTGGTCGAAGTCCTCGAAGGTGCGCTTGCGCGGAGCGGGAGTGTGGGAGATGATCGCCCGGCTGGCCGCGTCGATCCTGAGCACGGCTCCGCAGTCCGGACAAGTGACGTCAAATGTGGAACTGGATTTATCGCCCATACAGCAGATCTCGACCGTGAGTGTAACGCCGTGTGCCGTGCGAATCAACCGCCGCACCCGGCGATAGACTGTCCCCATGACCGTCGGCAGGGTAATGGGGCTCGATGTGGGCAGGGCGCGCGTGGGCGTGGCCATCTCCGATCCGCTGGGCTACACCGCCCAGCCGCTGCTGACGCTGTGGCGGAAAAGCCCGGGCGAGGACTTCCGCAGCCTCCTGCGCCTGATTCGCAAATACGAAGTCGTCCGGATCGTGGTCGGCAACCCTCTGCATCTCTCCGGCGAGGTCAGCCCCTGGGCGGCAAAGGTACAGAGGTTCGCCGAAGAACTGCATCGGCGCTGCGGCGTTCCGGTCCAGATGTGGGACGAGCGCCTTTCCTCGGTGGAAGCGCATGAGATTCTCGACCAGGCGGGGCACAGCGTCCGCGATCGCAAACACCTCATCGACCAGGTGGCCGCCGTGGTCATTCTGCGCGGCTGGATGGAAGCCCAGGAGCGGTCTGCTCCGCTGCCGGCCGGCTCTCCGCCAACTCCCACGGCCGAAAGCGAGTAGCCGCACTTCCCGCCGAACCCGGCGGCGCGCCCATCCCGCACTTTATACTCGGGAAAAGACCCGGACCGATTCTCTTTTTCCCGCCGGTTTTTCTCTGAGGTTTCTCATGGCCGCACTCATCGAAGCGATCAATATCAAACGCAAGATGGTTTTCGAACACGAAAACACTCCGTTTTACTGCATGGACGCCGAGGTGAGCACGCCCACCGCCCGCGGCGGCCAGACGCTCGTCCGCCTGAAGGTTCGGAATCTGCTCACCAGCGCCGTATTCGAGAAGACTTTCAAAGCCGGAGACAAATTTCCGGAGCCCGATCTGCAGCTCGTCCCCGCCACTTACCTCTACAGCGACGCCGATGGCCACTACTTCCTCGATCAGGAAAGCTTCGAGACGCTCACCCTGACCGCCGACATGGTGGGAAGCGCCACGGACTTTCTCGTGGACGGTTTGCTGCTCCAGCTGCACAAATACAACGGCAACCCCATCGGTCTGCAGCTGCCCCAGTTCGTCGAGCTGGCCATCACGCAGACGGAGCCGGGCATTAAGGGCGACACCTCCAGCGGCAGCGTCACGAAAGCGGCCACGCTCGAAACCGGACTCGAAATCCGTGTGCCCCTCTACATCAAAGAGGGCGAAAAGGTAAAAGTCTCCACCGAAACCCGCGACTTCGGCGGACGCGCCTAGCCGGCGGCGTCCCGCAGCGGAACCCAAAAAGCAAAAGCCGCGGCCAGGGTGCGAACGCCCAGCCGCGGCCTCCTGTTTATGCCTTTATGAACTGCACATCCAGGGTGATGGTCACCTCGTCGCCCACCATGATGCCGCCGGTTTCGAGGGCTGCATTCCAGGTCAGGCCGTAGTCCTTGCGATTGATCTTCGTGGTGGCGGCCAGCCCGATCCGCATATTGCCCCACGGATCTTTGCCCGGCGCGGACGGGCCTTCCACCGCGAACTTCACCCTGCGCGTCACGCCGTGAATCGTCAGGTCGCCTTCCACCTCCAGCTCATCGTCGCTCTTCCGCGTCACCCCCGTCGACTGGAAGCTGAGCGTCGCAAATTTCTCCACGTCGAAGAAATCCGCGCTCTTCAGGTGGGCATCGCGCTGCGCATCGCGCGTGTCGAGCGAGGCCGCATCGATCATCGCGTCGATTTTGGACAGTGTCACATCGCCTTCGCCCAGGGTGAGCGTGCCGGTGAGGCCGGTGAAGCGCCCTTTCACGTTCGAAATCATCATGTGTTTCACCTTGAATTCGGCGACGGAATGAACCGGGTCGATGTTCCAGGTGGTGACGGCGGTCGCGGTGGTGGTCATGCTGTATCTCCTTTGCTGATTCGATTCAGAGCGTGCTGAGGATATTCGTGATAACGACTAATGCGGTAAATTTTTTAGCCCGGCGTGCGCGCGCTGTGCAGCAGCCCACACAGCGTCTGCAGCTGTTCGCGTCCCAAATGTCCGAGTTGTTTCCGGTGACCCATCCGGACTGGCTGATCCAGCCGGCTGAGCAACTTCAGACCTCCCGATGTGATGCGCACCAGCACCGTCCGGCGATCTTTTTTTTCCCGTTCGCGGCTGATCAGCTCCCGCTTCTCCAGCCGATCCAGCAGTCGCGTGATGTCCGGATCGCGGGTGATCATGCGATTGGCGATTTCTCCGCAGGGCAGGCCTTCGGGCGCGCCCCGCAGAATCCGCAGGACGTTGTACTGCGTCATGGACAGCTCTTCGGCTTTCAAAATCGGCACCAGGCCGCGGGTCAGCAGGTCGCTGGTCCTGAGCAGTTCCAGAAAGGCCGTTTCCTCGTGGCAGGGAGGGGGGCCAGCTTTCTTTCCGGATTGAGCCGCGGGTTTCATCTGTCTGGACATTAGTCGTTATAACGATAGTTGTCAAGCCGACAGCAGGCGAAATCGCTTCCCCCTCGCCCCGCCGCCGGCCGCTACCCGAATCGTGGAACCGATCCCGGAACTGATTCATCCAAGATCTGAGTTTCTCCCAATCCCCGGGTACAGCCCCATCCATTGAGGTTACAGATGACGAATCACTCCACTCTCGGCGGGACATTCGCCTTTCCGGGCGCTTCGGCCACCGTCGGCCGCATGGGTTACGGAGCCATGCAGCTGGCCGGGCAGGACGGCAACAAACGCGTCTGGGGTCCGCCGCGCGACGTACCCGGAGCCATCGCAGTTCTTCGCGAGGCCGTTGCCGCCGGTGTAAACCACATCGACACCAGCGACTTCTATGGCCCGCACATCACCAATCAGCTTATTCGCCGGGCGCTTCATCCTTATCCGGAGGGGCTGGTGATTGTGACCAAAGTCGGCGCGCGACGCGATGCGGACGGATCCTGGCCGCACGCCCGCAGCCGCGAGGAAGTCGTCGCCGGCGTCCACGACAACCTGCGAAACCTCGGACTTGATGTCCTCGATGTCGTCAATCTCCGCCTCGGAGGGTTCGCGGAGCCGAACGACGATCCGCTGGAAGAGCCGCTCACGGCGCTGGCCGAACTACAGCAGCAGGGTCTCATCCGCCACATCGGCCTCAGCACGATCTCGCCCAGCCAACTAGCCCAGGCGCAGACCATCGCCGATATCGTCTGCATCCAGAACTTCTACAATGTGGCTCGCCGCGCCGACGACGCCTTCATTGAGGAGCTGGCCGTCCAGGGCATCGCCTATGTTCCCTACTTTCCGCTGGGAGGCTTCACCCCGCTGCAGTCGTCGGCGCTGGACGAAGTAGCCGCATCGCTGGGCGCCACGCCCATGCAGGTTGCGCTCGCGTGGCTGTTGCATCGGTCGCCGAATATCCTGCTCATCCCCGGCACCTCGTCGGTTGGGCATCTGCGCGAGAACCTGGCGGCGGCCACGCTGGATTTGCCGCCGGAAGCGCTCGCCGCACTGGATGCCGTCGGGGTTGCCACAGCCTGAAGAACTACTGAACGAGTGACGGATCGAGGCATCGTCATTCGTTCAGCCGCGGTCTTTGGCCGGGCCGGTTGCACCCTTTCATGCACCTGCCGATATCATCGACTCCGGAGCACCCTGTCCCATGCCGTGGCATCTTGAACGCAGTCTGCTGATTCCTCGTCCCCGCTCCGAGGTTTTTGCCTTCTTCTCGGACGCGATCAATCTTGAGCGGATTACACCGCCCTTTCTGCGCTTCCGCATCCTTACCCCGGCGCCCATCCCTATGCGCGCCGGGACCCTGATCGATTATGAGCTTCGTCTTTACGGGGTGAAGTTCCGCTGGCGCACACGCATCGACGCCTTTGAGCCGCCGGGCCACTTTATCGACGTCCAGCTGCGGGGACCCTATAAGGCATGGCGCCATCGGCATACCTTTGAGGAGGTTCCGGGCGGCACGCTGATGCGGGACCGCGTCGACTACGATCTGCCTTTCGGCCCCGCGGGCGCTGTGGCCCGGGCACTCTTCGTCCGCCGGTCGGTCGAGCGGATCTTCGACTACCGCAACAAAATCATCCTGGAGATTCTCGCCCCCGGGGCTGATCCTGTATCAGGATGAGCGCCCAGGCCCGCTCTCAGTGCAGCAGCCCGAACTCCGCCACTCCGTCCGGCGTGCCCACGAACACCGTGCCGTTCACGATCAGCGGCGTAATGAACTTGTTGCCGTTGCCGAAGCGATCGCGCCCGCTGGGCGCCTGATTGCTGTCGTACAGCACCTTCAGAGTGGCCGCGTCGTAGGCATACAGCACCGCCGGCGAAGAATTGGCCACCGCCCACACGATTCCGTCGGAAGTCCCGTTGGCGCTGATCGAAGGCGTCGTCCCCGGATACTGGAAGCTGTTCCGGCTCTGCATGCTGGGCTTCATGGCCAGTTTTGCGTTCGTAATCGGGAAGGCCTTCAGGTGATCGCCGACTGAGCCGTAGTAGACCGTGTGGTTGAAGTATGCGGGCATCGAGAACACAGGCGTCAGCTGGCGCGGAACCTCCTGATACAACGCGTTGTTGTTCTTCGGGTTGAATTTTCCCATCGCGTGGCGATTCACCACGAAGATCGTCCCCGCCTTGCCGGCTCCCAGCGCCAGCTGCACCGTCTTGCCGGCGGCGTCGGTCAGGTTGGGCAGCAGCAGCGTCCCGCCCGAGCCCAGATCCAGGTCGGCCCTCGATTCGGCTACGGTGTTGTGGGTTTCGAAGTAGTCGGCCACCGCCAGCTTGCCGCCCTTCGTCGATACCTTCAGGAAGCCGTTGCCGAAGTCCCCGTTCGCCGGAAATCCCTTCGCGTTCAGGTGCGTGTCGAAGCTGCCGTTTCCATCCAGAAAATAGAGATTGCCCTTTGAGTCAGCCGCCATGGCCGTACCAGACATCCAGATTGCTCCTTCGTGTCCGTTCGGAGTCAGGTTGAGCACGCTGGTCTGCTTCAGCGTCGATTCGCTGTAGCCCATCAGCCAGCCGGTGTACGGGCCCTGGTCGCAGTGCGAGGTAAAGCCCAGGTACAGGTCGCCGTTGATCAGCGTGAGGCCAAGGCGTTCGGCGTACAGGCCCGGCTCGAAGATCACGCGGCCGCCTTTGCTGCCCGCGCCCTTGCCGGGGTACGACGCCCTGATCTCCGTGGGGCTGTTGGGGAGCTCCGCTCCCGTAGTCAGGTCGAGCGCGTGGAGACGCTGGTGATAGTGTCCTTGGGCGTCCTCTGACATCCCCACCACAAAAATGGCGCCGTGGGGGCCGTCGTTCCGGTCGATCACCGGCGTGTCCGTAATGCCGATCTCCGGCGTGATCTGGCTGCAGGCGTGGCTGCCGCTGGTCTTCTCGCCCGGGGCCAGCACCGAGGTCTTCCACAGCTGCCTGCCGGTGTCGGCGTCGAAGGCATAGACGCTGTCGTGTTCCGTCGCCACGTACACCACATCGTGCTCTTTGCCGCCGATCTTCACGTTCGAAAGATAGAGCGGTTCGGCATCGACCTTGCCGTCTGCCGGCATCACCCGCAGCAGCCCGAACTGCGACGAGTTGACGTTGGCCGGGGTCAGTACTGTCTCGTGGTCGTTCAGTCCGGTGCGCGCCAGGTTGTCGTGGTAGGTGGTTATGCTCTGGCTCTCGTTGTTGGGGACGGGATCCGAGTTGTGGGCCTGCTTCTGGTGATGGTGGCTATTGCAGGCCAGGAGCAGGCCGGCCATCGCCGGCAGCAACAGCCCGGCGCAAATCGTCCGGACGGAACGCATCGATGGATTTGGCATAGTGTCCTTAGAGGGGCCGGCGGCGGAAAAAGACGCCCTGCGGCGCGATTCGGCGGCCAAGCCGCGTCCCCACTCTATGCCGTCCGCTGGACGGTTGTACAGTACGCTGGTTTGGTCGCTTCCCGGATATCGCCCGCGCCTCTTTGCGTGGGCGCGCATGCCGAATGCGGAAGCTGAAACAGGACTCGCCTGATTGCGGGTCCTGTTCTATTTCTGCGCGTTAGCGCCCGTGTTCTTCGAGGTACTTTTCCACCTCAAGAGCCGCCATGCATCCGGTTCCCGCAGCCGTGATCGCCTGGCGGTAGCGGCGGTCCTGCACATCTCCGCAGGCAAACACGCCCGGAACGCGCGTGAAGACGAAGTCGTGGGTCCTGATGTAACCGTCCTCGTCCAGATCGAGCTGGCCGGCAAACATTGCCGCATTGGGAGTATGGCCGATGCCCAGAAACAAGCCGGTGATGTTGAGAATCGACTCGACGCCGGTCATCTTATCCAGCAAACGCAGACCGGTAACCTGCTTCTCTTCCACGCCCAGCACTTCCTCGATCACGGTGTTGGTCAGCAGCTGGATTTTCGGATGGGCGATGACCCGATCCAGCATGATCCGCGATGCCCGGAACTGATCGCGCCGGTGGATGAGCGTTACCTTCGACGCGAAGCGGGTCAGGAACAGCGCTTCCTCCATGGCCGAATCGCCGCCGCCGACTACGGCAATCTCCTGGCCGCCGAAGAAAAAGCCGTCGCAGGTGGCGCAGGAACTCACGCCATGGCCGATCAGCGCCTGCTCCGAGGGCAGTCCCAGCCAGCGCGCCGAAGCTCCGCTGGCGATGATCAGCGTCCTCGTCAGGATCGTCTCATTCCCCAGATTCAGAGTGAGCGGATGCCTGGTCAGGTCGGCTGTGGCCAGGTGCCCGAGGCGGAACTGCGCGCCGAAACGGGACGCCTGCTTGCGGATGTTGTCGATCAGCTCCGGTCCCTGAATGCCCTCCGGCCACCCGGGAAAGTTCTCGACCAGGGTGGTGATGGAAAGCTGTCCGCCTGGCTCGTGGCCTTCCAGCACCAGCGGGTTCAGATTCGCGCGAGCGGTGTAGATGGCGGCCGTGAGTCCGGCGCAGCCGGAGCCAAGAATGACGGTGTCGTGGATTTGATCTGACATTTTCCTGAAGTTTCGATTGTACCTGTGCCTGGCCGGTTTGCCGCGGGCGGAATCGGTGATCGGCCGCGGCAGCCCAGTTCCAGATTGGAATTTTCTTATTTGCGGTTCCTTTCTGGAAAGATGCCCGACGATTCTCCGGCGATTCTTCTGCCGTAGCCGGCCGCCGGTGGCGAAATGGAAGCGAAGGCGAAAGCAGCCGCCCTCGGAGGATCGGGCCATGGAACAGACAGGCGCAGGCGACGGCAGGCAATTGGGGATCAACCGGCTCATCGGACTCGCCGCGGCGCTGCCATGCCTGATTCTGTTCTGCGCGCCGCTTTCCGCGTGGGCTGGAGGGCCTCGCTGGGTGGCGGGTTCGAGCTACTTCGACCCCGCCGCGAAAGGCCATCCGATCGTCTGGAAGGATGGCCAGGTCACCTACTTCACCGACCTCGGCGCCCTCAGCTCTGCCGTCAGCCAGGCGCAGGCGGACACGATGGTCGCACATGCGGCCGCGGTCTGGAATGGCGTCAGCACGGCAGCGGTCGATATCCGCTCCGGTGGCAGTCTCGGCGAAGACGTCAGCGGATCCAATGTGACCGCCGGCAGCAACGGCCACGCTATTCTGCCTGCCGACGTGCAGCCGACGGCCACGGACAAGCCGGTTGCCGTGATTTACGACCAGGATGGTTCGGTTATCGATGCCCTCTACGGCGCCGGCGCCAGCTCGCCACTGGCCTGCGAGAACAACGGTGTAATGGCTACGGTGGATAACTTTGCCCCTTCCGGTAACCTCGCCCACGCCAGAATTCTGGTGAACGGCCGCTGCGCAGTCACGACCGACCAGATCGCGAATATTCAGTACCAGCTCATCCGCGCTTTCGGACTGGTTCTCGGCCTCGGTTGGTCGCAGGCCAACGAGCAGATGTTTATCGGCGCGCAGATCACCGATGCCGGATTGGCTGGCTGGCCGATCATGCATCCCATCGAGCGGCTCTGCAACGGCGGAGGCGGCCTGTGCATGCCGAACGCAACGCAGCTCCGCACCGACGACGTGGCGGCGCTGAACCGGCTCTATCCGGTCACCAGCGCCAACATCGGCGATTTCATCGCCAAGGTGCTTACCGCATCGGCAACCGTCTCCGTCCGGGGAACCATTCAGTTTCCGCGCGGCCAGGGCATGCAGGGCGTGAATGTGGTGCTTCGGCCGGTCATCGACGGCACACCGGAGATCCAGTACACCGCTACGGCTGTCAGCGGCGCATACTTCCAGGGCAACGCGGGTAATCCCGTGACCGGGGGCGCGGACCAGGATGGTAATCCGCTGAACCGCTTCGGGAGCGACGATCCTTCGCTGGAAGGCTACTTCGATTTGTCCGGAGTGCCGCTGCCGCCGGGAACGACGGCTGCGGACTACCAGCTGAGCTTTGAACCGATCAATCCGCTCTACACCGGCAGTTCGTGGGTTGGGCCGTACACCACCGGCCAGGTGTCTCCTTCCGGAACGCTGCCGGTCATCGACCTGGGCAGTCTGAGCGCGGGTTCCTCGGTCACTCGCGAGGTGGTCGTGCAGGACGCGGCAGACGAAGGCCAGAGCTGTGCGGACGGATCGGAATTCGCACCGGCGCAGGTTCCCATGAGCGGCGAATGGACCTGCCGCATGACCGGCTACGGACATACGAGCTGGTTTGAGTTTTGGGCTCGGGGAGCGCGGGAATTCACCATCGAGGCAGAGGCGCTGGATGCGAGCGGCGCGCCGTCGGAAAACAAGGTGCAGGTGGTTCTGGGCGCATGGAATGGCACGGATTCAGCCGGCTCACCGCCGGTGACCGGAACGCCTCAGCCCTTCAACGGCGCGGAGCCGGGTTTGACCACGCTTCCCGTGCTCACTTCGGCGGACAGCGAGGTGCGCATCGGCGCGGCGGATCTGCGCGGCGATGGGCGGCCGGATTACGCCTGGCGCGGCCGAATCCTGTACGCGGATAGTGTTACGCCGGCGCGTCTGCCCGCTTCCGGAGGCCAGATCGTGATTCGGGGAATGGGCTTTCTGCCGGGAATGACGGTTGCGGTGAACCAGGAACCGGCGACGATCGTGAGCGTATCGCCGAACGCAATTGTGGCCGTGGCTCCGCCTTCCGGCGGCGCTACGGGCGATGTCCTCGTTTCGGTTCAGGATCCGACAACGCTGGGCGTGGCCGCCATTGCCGACGGGTTGAGCTACGACGCGCACGACGACGACGCCATCTCACTGGTGACCGTTCCCCCGAATGTTATCCCCATTGGCGTGCCGCAAAACCTGACGGTTCGTGCGATCAACGTGACCAGCCAGACTCCGGCACAGGGAGTGACCGTGACCTTTGCCGTCACGGGAGGAACGGCCGCGCTGGGATGCGGCCGGAATTCCTGCAGCGCGGTTACGGCAGCCGACGGAACCGCGTC
>DAHVZZ010000172.1:0-7034 GCA_027323785.1 Acidobacterium sp.
GAAAGAGATCGAGCATGTCTTCGAGCGACGATTCCGCCGCCGCGCGCGAGGGAAATGGACCGTACAAATCGTCCATGCCCGCTTTTGTCACACGGTTGGTTACATACACGCGGGGATAAGCATTCTCCACCGTCATCCGCAGAAGGAATGGCGAACGCAGGTGCAGGCGCTTGCGCGTCCGCTCGCCGAAGACCGGCAGCGATGCCAGATAGAGCCGCAGCAGCGCCTCGAAATCCGAACCGGTCAGCGCAAATTCGATGCGCGACACGCTCGCGGCCAGCTGCAGGCGCTTCGACTGTTCCGGTCGCGGATCGAGCAGCCGCCGCAGCCGTCGCCGCAGGTTGGGGGTCCGGCTGACGTAGGGCTCGGAGCGCTCATCCTGGCCGAAGAGCGCGAAGAGCCCGGCCGCCGCCGGGATCTCGTCCCATTGCGGCCGTGCCGCATCGAACGCCACGCTGCAGGGAAACATTACAACTCCACCCCGGCAGCCGCTCTGCCCGTTTTGACCGCTCCATCCATCTTAGCTAACATCATATGGCAGGATATTGGAATGATTTCCGCAACCATCTTTGAGGCTAAAACGAATCTCTCCGAGCTTGTAAAGAAAGCTCGCGCGGGGGAAACCGTCATCATTACCTCAGGCCGCAGCCGCACGCCCGTTGCGCGGCTGGAAGCTGTGCAACCGGCAGCTCGCAGGCGGCTTGGCGCGCTGCGGACGCCCGGCTTTCGACTGACGAAGGCCTTCTTCGAACCTCTTCCCGAAGAAGAGCTGCGCCTCTGGGAGGGGCAGCCGGACGAGCCGCCGCCCAGCCGCCGCCGTCCACGCGAGAAGGCCATCCTGAAAACGCCAAGGCGCGTAAAGTGAAAGCGCTGCTCGATACGCATACTCTGCTGTGGGCCGTGCTCGCCCCCGAGGCGCTTAGCCGGCGAGCCTCCGCCGTCGTCGCCGACGAGAGAAACGAAATCCTGGTCTCCGCCGCATCGGCGTGGGAGATCTCTATCAAGGTCCGCCTGGGCAAGCTGCCGGGAGCTGAGGCGCTGGAGAGAGATTTTCTCGACGTGATGGAAAGCGCCGGCTACACACTCATCCCAATTGACGCCCCGGCGGCGCTGCGGGCCGGACGCTTCGCGAGCGACCATCGCGATCCGTTCGATCGGATCCTCGCAGCCCAGGCACTTGCCGAAGACATTCCCATTGTCAGCGCGGACACCAGACTCGACGGGTTTGCCATTCGCCGTATCTGGTAGCGGGCGCTGCTGGAATCGTAACAGCAGCACTTACGCCCCAGCGATGGTCATGCCGTCCACACGCAGTGTGGGCGCCGCGGTTGCGCTGCGGAATTCCAGATCGCTGCCGATGGCCGCGATATTGCGCAGCATCTCTTTCAGGTTGCCGGCGATGGTGATCTCCTGCACTGGAAACGCCAGCCTGCCATTCTCGATCCACAGGCCCGCGGCGCCGCGCGAATAGTCGCCGGTGACCAGGTTGACGCCCTGTCCCATCAGCCGCGTCACGTAGAGCCCGCGGTCGATACCGCGAATGATCTCGTCGGCCGGCTGCGCGCCCGCTTCCATAAACAGATTGCCCGAGTCGAGGTACGGATTGCCAGCCAGCCCGCGGCCCGCGTTGCCCGTGCTCTTCATGCCCAGCTTGCGCCCGGCATAGGTATTCAGAATGTAGCTGCGCAGCACGCCGCGCTCGACGATGGTGGTGCGGCGCGTGGGCAGGCCTTCGGCGTCGAAGGGCGAGGTGCCAAAGCCGCCGGGGATGGTGCCGTCGTCCACAATCGTCACCGACTCGGCCGCAACCTGCTCGCCCAGCTTGCCCGCGAAGATCGATGCGCCGCGATAGATCGCGTCGCCGCAGGCCGCGTTGAACACCAGCCCCACCAGTCCGCGCGCCATCTCCGGAGCAAAGACCACCGGAACCTGCTGCGTCGGCGCACGCCGGGCATCCAGCATGTGAAGCGTCCGCCGCGCGGCTTCGCGCCCCACCTCCTCCGGCTGCTGCAGATCGCGGAAGGATCTCGCCTGCGACCACCAGAAGTCGCGCTGCATTTCTCCGCTGGCGCTCTGCGCGATGGGGCTGACGGAGATGGAGCAATACGAGGAGCGGTACTCGCCGCGGAAGCCGCGCGAGTTGGCGAAGATCCTGCGGCCGGTGGCCGCATCGAAGCTGGCGCCGTCGCTGTTCACCAGGCGCGTATCGACCGCCATGGCCGCGGCTTCCGCGCGCTTCGCCCACGCGATGCGCTCTTCGGTGGGCAGCGAGTACACATCGTCGAAGGCCAGGCCGAGATCGCCTTCGATCTGGCCGAAGTCCTTGCGGTCGGCCAGTCCGGCAAAGGGATCGATGGAGGTCACGTGCGCGAGAGCCACGGCGCCATGCACCAGGCGCTCAATTCCCTCGGCCGTGAAGTCGCTGGACGAGGTGCTGGCCACGCGATAGCCCTTCTCCGCCTCCAGCAGCACGCGCAGGCCCACGCCGCGCGAGCCGGACTGCTTGAGCGTTTCCACTTCGCCCATGCGGACGCTGGTGGAGAATTCGTCGCCTTCGCGGATGGTCGCCTCCGCATACGACGCGCCGGCGCACAAGGCCATGGAAACAATGTCCGAGGCAAGCTGCAGGAGATCGGCGTGGGCGGTATTGGTTTGCGCTTTGGTTTGCCCCATAGCTTCAAGCTATCAAACCGGCCAGGCAAATTTTCTCTTTCCGAATCAGGCCGGGCTGTATACTGGTTTCGATATAAGCATTCTTATGATGAAGCCCGTTCGGTTTCTCGGCAACTCGCGAAGGGTGCTGCGGGCGTTTCCGACTTCCGCGCGCCAGACGGCCGGGTACCAGTTGGAGCGGTTACAAATGGGAATGTCCGCCGAGGATTTCAAACCGATGCCGTCCATTGGGAAAGGCGTGGAGGAGATTCGTATTCGGGATGAATCGGGGGCGTACCGCGTCGTGTACACAGCACGGCTGGCGGAGGCGGTATACGTGATTCATGCGTTCCAGAAAAAGACCCGGGCTACCTCGCAGGGCGATATTGAGATAGCGCGTGAGAGGTTTCGGCAACTAATGCGGGGGATTCAATGAGGAAGATGAAGGTCGAAGAATTCGCGAGCGTTTGGGATGCACTCGAGGGCACGCGGGAAGAGGCGGCCAACCTGAGCCTGAGATCGGAGCTGATGATCGGCATCGAGGCAATCGTCAGGGAAAACGGCTGGACTCAGGCCGAGGCCGCGAAACGGTGCGGCATCAGCCAGCCGCGTATGAATGATCTGCTGCGCGGGCGCATCTCCCGCTTCTCTCTGGATGCGCTGGTGAATATTGCCTCGGCGCTGGGGCGGAAGGTGACTGTAAAGCTGGAGGCGGGCTAAGCCAATCTGGAGCGGCGGGACCTCTCCTTTGTTCGACACCTCCGCTTGCGCAGTTTTCAGCCGGATCGACAGCTAAACGGACGCACGGTCGCGAATCTCTCGCATTGTCCTGATCCTGGTTAGTGTCCCGTGCCGCCGACCGTCATGCGGTCCAGTTTCACGGTGGGCATGCCCACGCCCACGGGCACGCTCTGGCCGTCCTTGCCGCAGGTGCCAATGCCCTCGTCGAGCGCCAGATCGTTCCCGACCATGGAGACGTGTTTGAGCGCTTCCGGGCCGTTGCCGATCAGCGTGGCGTCGCGCACCGGTGCGGTGACTTTGCCATCCTCAATCAGGTACGCCTCGGAGGCCGAAAAAACGAACTTGCCGTTGGTGATGTCCACCTGGCCGCCGCCGAAATTCACCGCGTAAAGGCCGCGCTTCACGCTGCGGATGATGTCTTCCGGAGCATCGTCGCCGGCCAGCATGTAGGTGTTCGTCATGCGCGGCATGGGAATCTGTTGATAGCTCTCGCGGCGTCCGTTGCCGGTTTCCGCAATGCCCATCAGCCGGGCGGAGAGCTTGTCGCTCAGATAGCCCTTGAGGATTCCGTTCTCGATCAGCACCGTCTCCTGCGTGGCCGAGCCTTCGTCGTCCACGTGCAGCGAGCCGCGCCGCGAGGGCATGCGCCCGTTGTCCACCACGGTCACGCGCGGACTGGCCACCGCCTGGCCCACCAGTCCGGCAAAGGCCGAAGTCTTTTTGCGGTTGAAGTCCGCTTCCAGTCCGTGTCCGACGGCCTCATGCAGCAGAACGCCAGGCCATCCCGGTCCGAGAACCACTTCCATCTCACCGGCCGGCGCGGCCACCGCCTGCAGTTGCAGGACCGCCGTGCGCGCGGCTTCTTCGGCAAAATATTCCGGACTTTTCGGACCGGTGAAGTAGCCAATCTCCACGCGTCCGCCGCCACCGGCGCTGCCGCGAGCCATGCGGTCGCCGTCTTTGGCCAGGACAAAAATATTCATGCGCGCCAGCGGTTGCGTGTCGCTGGCATACGTTCCATCGGAGGCGGCAATCAGGATGCGCCGCAGCTCGTCGGCGTAGCTGGCGCGCACCTGGGTGATGCGGGAGTCGTAGCAGCGGGCCGCTTTGTCCGCGCGCACGATCAGATCCAGCTTGGTGGCCAGTTCCGCGTCGAGTTCGGCCGCCGGAGCAGGATAGAGCGACGGCGCTTCCGTCTCGGTGAATCCCTGAACCGGCTGTTTGGCCGGGCCGCTGGCGATCAGGGCCGCCGTTCGCGCGGCGCGGAGCAGGCGGTCGGCGTTCAGATCGTCGGTGTAGGCGTAGCCGGTGCGCTCGCCGCTCACCACGCGCACGCCGCAGCCGGCGCTCACGCCCTGGCTGGCGGATTTGACGATTCCCTCGTCGAGGCCGAGCGAGGTGGAGGCGACCGACTCAAAATACAGGTCCGCATAATCGCCGCCGGCGGAGAGAGCCTCGCCCAGGCACCGCTCCAGCAGACGCTCCGTCACGCCGAATTTCTCAAAAAAATATCGCTTGTGATCCACGCCTGATCCTCTGGGGTACGGCTGCGGGTTTCAATCCGATCCGGAACTGCCCTGCTTCCCGCTCATCTGTCTATGTTAGATGGCCGCTTCCCCGATTGTTTACTCCTTTTCGGCTGCTCACCGGAGATTTTTCTTCCGCGTGGGAGCGGCGAGGGGGCATTTCTCACAGACACTGTCAGCGGCAGCAGATCCATGATGGCAGACGAGCGGCGCGGGTTTGCGAGACGGCATTTTAAGGGGCGATCGCCGGCTCTGCGCCTCTTCGGGAGGGAGGATCGGAAACGAACGTCTACTCCAAAGTGCTATTGGCGGATATGATTCCAGGACTAAGGTCACTCTTGTAACGATGACGACCGGCCCCTAATCTCATCTTTCGCAGTTACATATTGAGTATAGCTGCTGCAATCGGCCAGCACAGTTGTCCTGTTTCTGTACATTTCGTGCTGGCTGGAGTTTCGATCCATGAACAAGCTGCACGATTTGTCTGCCTTGACGAAAACCAAAGTTCCATCGGCCGTAACCTTTGTGCGCAAGCTCAATGGCGCCAGTCAGCCTGCCATCGTGATGACCACCGGAGCCAGCCTGTACGTTGTGAAGCTCTTCGGGTTTGGGGGCCCGCTGGCTCTGATGAAAGAGGCCATCGGGACCGAACTGATGCGGCGCATGGGGTTGCCTGTCCCCGGGTGGTCGCCGATTCTGATGACGGACGAGTTCATCGAGCGGAACCCGCAACTCTGGTTCAGAACCGCCGGCGGCGGGGTAATCCGCCCAAAGGCGGGCCTGCACTTCGGGTCGCGCCTTGTCCTGTCCGGAAACGGTCATCCCACATACGAACTGGTCCCAAGCCTCTGGCGGCAGCGTATTGAAAATCCGGAGGCCCTGGCGGGGGCCATTGTGGCGGACCTCTGGATGAACAACTGCGACCGGCGCCAGATGCTGTTTCTCGACACCGGCCACGGTCTTCTCTGCGTGTTTATCGACCAGGACCATCTCTTCGGGGGCATCCTGGGCGACGAGCAGGCCAACCCGAGAAGGCTGATGGCCTACAACGCCTTCCTCTTTGGCGCACTCAGGAAGAGGGCGATCGTTGACCGATGGATCAGAGCCGTGGACCGAGTGAATCGAACATGGTTCGAATCAACGCCTAACTGGATTCCCAGCGCGTGGTGCGATGCAGATGGGCTGGCACAGACCCGCGAGATTCTGTTGCGGCGACACGCCCGGCTGAACCGGCTCATCGACGAGGCAACAGACTTTCTGGCTGCGGACGAAATCGCCCCACAGGCGACGGCGCGATATGCCGCGGAACCGCGGATGTCCTTCATGGCTGGTTTGGGCTCCGCTCATTGTGAAGCCCCCCGGACTCGCGGTCACCGCGAGGCGGAAGCGACGGAGCGGCGGCTGGTGTGAGCTCCCCTGCGGGGCAACAGGACTCTGAAAACTCTGCCAAAGGACATTTCCCGCGACGCCGGCCTGCCTCACCTGTGGGAAAACACCGTCAACTATGTTCAAATCGAGCCTATAGTTCCCCAGCTGCCACTCGATCTACAATACCTGCGGATTCCCCACCGGCGTTGCGGCGCCGAGGGATCAAAGGAACCGATGCGCGATAGCCCGGATAACTTCGTGTTGCTGCATTATGCTCCCATGCACGGCCTCACGAACCGGAGCCCTCTGCCTGTGCTCGTGCTCCAGGAAGAAGGCGGGTTGGGCGTGTATCTGCGGCCCGGGTGGCAGACAGGTCTTACGCAGGAGGACTGCGATTACCTGAACGGATTGACCGAAGACTGGATGAAGCTCCCGACAACCGAAAGCCAGGCTTTGCTCTGCCAGCTGGCTGAGCTGTCGATCGGCCCACTGCGGGTGGTTGAGGCGGGAAAGGTCGAGGCGAAGCAGCGTCAGGATCTGATTGCCCGCGTTTCGGACGAAGAGTAGGGCTGCATCGCACCGGCAGGGCCGGGCCGATGCAGCGGGCATCTCCTTCGCCGCTTGTCCGGCAGGATCAATCCGCTTGTCCAGGGTCCTGCGGCCGGTGTACCTTGCCCTGTATGAGCACGTCACCCGTTCCGCCCTCTCAACGCGACCCCCGTTTCCCGATCGGGAAATACCAGCGCG
>DAHVZZ010000367.1:0-2723 GCA_027323785.1 Acidobacterium sp.
TTTCTTCGAGCGACTCCTGATGCGTATTAGCAAGGACGCCGACAATTCGCGCGCCCTGTCCCTTCTTCGCATTCCTTCGCGTAGCCATCAGCGCCGTGCCCAGAATGGCCGACGGATCATGGAGCTTCGGAGAGTACGCCCGCGCAAAAGCCTGGTTAACCACGATGACAGGCTGCGAGGTCGCGGTGTCCTGCGCGCTGAAGTACCGCCCCGCCAGCATGTGCAGACCAAAAACCTGGTGAATGCCTGGAGTATCCCCTTTGAATGCGGCAACCGCGCTGTGGCTCTTGTCCCGGCGGAGGGTCAAACGAACGCTGAACGTATCGCCGAGCGGCACCTCCGACGTCAGTCCGGCGCTGCTAACGCCGTGCAGATGCTGCACCCGCTCCAGGATGGGCTCGTATAGGTCGGTGGTCATATTGTGGCCGGCATAACGGAACGAGGGAATGCTGAGGTGCGCGACGAGGATGTGATCCGTGCGGTAGCCGAGCGGGACATGGCGCAGGCTGTAGAGGGTTCGCAGAAACAGGCCGCAGGCGACCAGCAGCGTGAGCGACATGGCGACTTCCGAGGCGACCAGAACGCCGCGGATGCGGTGATGGCGGCGTCCGGTTCCGGCGCGGACTCCGCCCTGGCGCAGCGAAGGTTCGATGGCGGTGCGGGCGGCGATCCACGCGGGCCAGGCGGCGGCGAGGAGATCGGTGAGAAGCGTGAGGCCGAGCAGGGCGAGGACGATGCGGGCATTGGGCGTCGCTGGAACCGGCAGGGGCAACTGCTGCGAGATTTCGTGCGCCAGCAGGCGAACCGATGCAAAGGCCAGGCCGATGCCGAGCGCGCCGGCAGCGAGGCTGAGCACGAAGCCCTCCATGAGCATCTGCTGGACGACGCGGCGGCGGCTGGCGCCGAGCGCACCGCGGGTAGCGATTTCGCGCTGCCGGGCCGTGCTGCGCGCCAGCATGAGGTTGGTCGCGTTCACTCCGGCGATGAGCCAGAGCAGCCCGGCGGCGGCCAGCAAGGCCAGCAGAGCCTTGCGCGTGTCTATGCCGACCAGGGAGTCCGCATAACGCTGAACGCGGATCTGTCCGTAGTTCTGCTTTGTGTAGGAGCTGGTATAGCCCGCCGCCACGCGCTTCTGGATGGCGGCCATCTCGGTCTGCGCGGCTCTAAGATTCACGCCGGGCCGGAGGCGGGCCATAACGGTCCAGACATTTGCGGGTCCTCGTGGTCCACGGTCCGTCTTGCCCAACTGCGCCGGCACCCAGACCTGCGCCTGGGAGTCTCCTGCCGGGTAGCTGAATTGCGGCGGCATGACCCCGATGACGGTCCAGGAGCTGTTGTTGATTTTGACGGTGTGACCGAGGATGTGTGGATCGCTGTTGAACTCGGACTTCCAGACGGCGTTGCTGAGGATAATGGATCCGGTGTTGCGGCCGGGGCTGAAGCTCGGCTTCTGCGGCAGGAATCCTCGGCCCAGCGCTGGCTGCACACCAAGGACGTGGAAGAGGTTGGAGGTGACACTTACGGCGTACACTTCGAGCGCCGCATGTTTTGTGATCAGATATTGCCCGCCGGAGAAGGCACCACCGGAAAAGGCGAAGTCGTGCAGGGTGTGGCTCTGCTGCTCCCACTGCTCGATGTCTTTCCAGGAGGCTCCGCCATAAAACT
Organism: Acidobacterium sp.; assembly: GCA_027323785.1. Taxonomy (GTDB): domain Bacteria; phylum Acidobacteriota; class Terriglobia; order Terriglobales; family Acidobacteriaceae; genus Palsa-343. The sequence continues at coordinate 1,666 of DAHVZZ010000367.1, forward strand.
GGCTGCCGTCGCCTTCATGGATCGCGACCAGCCGGCCGGGATCGCGGTACGGCACAGGCTGCAGCAGGACGTGATCGACGACGGTGAACATGGCGGCAGCGGCGGCAATGCCGACGGCCAGAGTGCCGATGACGGCGATGGCAAAGCCGGACGAGCGGCGCATCTGGCGCAGGGCGTAGCGGAAGTCGCGGGCGAGAGTTTCCAGCCAGTTCCAGCTCCAGGTGTCGCGGGCCTGGTCGCGCAGCGCGGCCGGATTGCCGAAGGCGCGCAGCGCGGCGGCGCGGGCCTCCTCCGGATTCATGCCGGTGGCGAGGTTCTCGGCAATCTGCTGCTCCAGGTGAAACTGCAGCTCGGCATCGAGGCGGCGGGATGCGTGTCCACGCCGAAAGAGCATTTGCAGCGACATGCGAGCTTTTTCTTTCCAACGCATCCTTGGCTCCTCTCCTGGTTTCGTCCTGCCGTTTTGCACGAAGCGCGATTGCCCGGGAGACTAGTCCTCAGGCTCTTTCAATCACCAGATCAATAGCGGTCGAAAGGCGGTTCCAGTTGGCGGTTTCCTGCTCCATCTGTTTACGGCCGGCGGCGGTGAGGGAGTAGAACTTCGCCTGGCGTCTGGTTTCGCTTTCGGCCCATTTGGCGCGGATCCAGCCCTGCTGCTCCAGCCGATGCAGCGCCGGATAGAGCGAGCCCTGCTGCACCTGCAGCACGTCGCCGGAAACCTGCTGGATGCGCTTGGCGATGGCCCAGCCATGCTTCGGCTCAGCCGAGATGGTGCGGAGGATGAGCAGGTCGAGAGTGCCCTGCACGAGATCGCTCGGTTTTCCCATACCATGACGGTCTACACCTTCGATGTGTCGACCGTCAAGGTATCAATGCCATTTCAAACCCTGGAATAGAAGAAAGCAGGGTTTTCGGGGAGGCCAGGTTTGCGGGAGGCAGCGGAGCAACCGTGTGGAATGAAGCGGCGGAGGAACAGTGCGCGTCCCTCCGCTAAACCATTAAGCGGCCGGCTTAAGCTGGCCGACGAGCTTCAGGTCGATCTTCACCTGTTTTTGCAT
>DAHVZZ010000176.1:0-2418 GCA_027323785.1 Acidobacterium sp.
GCTCTATGGTGGCACCTACAACCTCTTCCACTACACGCTGCCCAAGCTCGGCATCACGGTCCGCTTCGTTGACCCCGATGACCTCGACGGCCTCCGCGCCGCCATCAACGACAAAACCCGCGCCGTCTACACCGAGACTCTCGGCAATCCCAAGCTGGACGTCGCCGACATCGAAGCCCTGGCAAAGATCGCCCACGACCACAAGCTGCCGCTCATCGTCGACAACACCAGCGCCTCTCCCGCCCTCATCCGCCCCATCGAGTGGGGTGCCGACATCGTCGTCGAATCCGCTACCAAGTTCATCGGCGGCCACGGCACCTCCATCGGCGGCGTCATCGTCGACGCCGGCAAATTCGACTGGAAGGCCTCCGGCCGATTCAGGGAGTTCGTCGAGCCCGATCCCTCCTATCACGGCCTTTCCTTCGTCGAAGCCTTCGGCCCGCTGGCCTTCATCCTCAAAGCCCGCGTCCAGGGCCTGCGCGACACCGGCGCGGCGCTCTCGCCCTTCAATGCCTGGCTGCTCCTCCAGGGCCTCGAAACCCTCCACCTGCGCATGGAGCGTCATTCCCAGAACGCCCTCGCTGTGGCGAAGCACCTCGAACAGCATCCCGGCGTCGAGTGGGTCAACTACCCCGGCCTCGCCTCCAGCAAATACGCCGCCCGCGCGAAGAAGTATCTTCCCGACGGCCAGAGCGCGCTCCTGACCTTCGGAATCAAAGGCGGATATGGCGCCGGCAAGTCCTTCATCAATTCGCTGAAGATCTTCTCCCTGCTGGCTAACATTGGCGACGCCAAATCGCTCGTCATTCACCCCGCATCCACCACGCACCAGCAGCTCACCGTTCAGGAGCAGGCCGATGCTGGCGTCACGCCCGAACTGATCCGCCTCTCCGTCGGCATCGAGGACGTCCGCGACCTGATCGCCGACATCGATCAGGCCCTCGCCGTCGCCGTTCCCACCCCGGAGCTTGCCGGCACACGATGAGCACCATCCAGGCAACACGGGTCCTGCAGCCGGATTTCGTGGGGGACTACCTCATTGACGAGGTGGTCCCTCTCGAGAGCGGCGAAGTGCTGGCCAGACCCACACAGCACTATGCCATGTACGGGCGGCTCAACGCTGCCCGCGACAATGCCGTCCTCGTCTGTCACGCCTTATCCGGTAACGCCGAAGTGGCCACCTGGTGGCCGCAGCTCTTCAAAAAACCCGGTGGCCTTCTCGATCTCGATCGCGACTGTGTCATCGGGATTAATATTTTCGGCTCCTGTTACGGCTCCACCGGCCCCGGCTCCGTCAATCCCGAAACCGGCGAGCTTTACGGCCCCACCTTCCCCCTCATCAACGTCCGCGACATCGTCCGCGCTCAGGCGAAGCTCATCGAATCCCTCGGCATCAAAAAGCTTAAGCTGGCCATCGGCGCTTCCATGGGCGGCATGCAGGTGCTGGAATGGGCCGTGCTCTTCCCCGATCGCGTCGCCCGCGCGGTCAGCATCGGCGCCGCGCCCCTCGGGGCCATGGGCCTCGGCCTCAACCACCTCCAGCGCCAGACCATCATGCTCGACCCCAAATGGGCCGGCGGCTACTACTCTCCTGACGAGGAGCCCCGCGACGGCCTCGCCATCGCCCGCGCCCTCGGCGTCATCAGCTACAAAAGCGTCCCGCTCTTCGAGCACCGCTTCGGCCGCAAGCCCAACCGCACCGGCGAAAATCCCTGGATCTCCCGCGCCGCCGGCCAGAACGGCCGCTTCGATATCGCCGGCTTCCTCGACCATCACGGGCAAAAGTTCAACGACCGCTTCGATGCCAACTCCTACATCTGCATGACCCGCACCATGGACACCTTCGATCCCGTGCGCGCCCACCAGTCGCCCTTTGCCGCCTACAGCCGCATCCAGGCCCACGTCACCCTCGTGGGGATCTCCACCGACTGGCTCTTTCCACCCGAAGATGTCCGCTCCCTCGCCGCCATCATCGGCGCCGCCGGAGCACGCTGCGAGTATCGCGAAATGGCCTCCATCCATGGCCACGACGCCTTCCTCGCCGAGCCGGACCACCTCGTCCGCCTGCTCGCCCCTATCTTCGAATAAAGCTGAATCAATCGGGGCCGGAACCTTCTCCGGCCCGTCACGGCTTCTGCGTCGGCCGCATCAGCACTTCGCTCACAAACGACTGCGGAGCCTGGGTCACCAGCATCGCCACCACTTCCGCCACATCCTCAGCCTGCAGCTTCTTCTTCGGATCCTTCCCCGAATCGCCGCCAAAATGCGTGTTGATCGAACCCGGCGCCACCACGCTCACCCGCACCTTATGCTTCCGCATCTCTTCCGCCACGGAATAGGTCAGCCCGTTCAGCCCCCACTTCGACGCCGAATACGCCGCCCCATTCGGCAGCGGATTCCTCCCCGCCAGCGACGACA
>DAHVZZ010000391.1:0-3824 GCA_027323785.1 Acidobacterium sp.
TCCGCTGAACAGCGGAACGCTGCGGCGATAGAGCCGCATGAACACGCCGGCGAAGGAGCCGGAGAGAGCCATGTGCCCGGAGGGAAAGCTGCTCTGCCGCGATCCGTGGAGGAAATGAAAGGTGTGCCGGGCTCCGTGCACCACCGCCGCGGGGTTGGGCACGCCGAAGAAAAGCTTCAGCGCGCTGTCGTTGATGGCATAGGCGCAGATGGAGGTGAGGCAGGCGAGCAGGGTCGCCTCACGAAAAGGCGTCAGACGCCCGCGCGTGATGCGTAGAAGAACCAGCACGAGCACCACCGCCGCTTCGATGCTGAGCAGAACAGCACTGCCGAATCCCGTCGCAAGAGTCTTCGCCAACCGCAGTAGCCCGTAGACGCGCAGAGCGATCGCAACATCGAAGTACAGGAACGACACGGCAGCCGCCACAGCGCAAATCGCCAGCCACAGAAGCCACCGCGACCAGGGAAAACGGCTGGTTCCTTCCTTCAGACCACTGCTGCTCTTCTGCCGAGTTCTGCCTGCACCTTGAAGCAATCAATTCCCTCCGCGGATCGCTTGCGGCGACGCGCTGCAAATATTTGGGGGTTTACCCCGCTGAAATCCGACAGGCGCACGCAACCGCCCATCCTGATGATACCGGGTGCGAAGCTTTCATCGGACGCAGCCTGGATGGGCGGCAAAGCGTGGAGTTCAGGCGGCGCGGGAGCCGGCCTGGTGCCGCGAGTTTGGGTGCTGGCGCCGCTCCTGACGGAATTTCCAGACCCCGAAGACGATGCTGATGGCGAGCAAGCCGAGGAAAGCGTAGAGGACGTCCATGGAGACGCCGGAAAGATAGGCGTTCCACAGGTGCAGAATCTGCCGGCCGTAGATGGCGGCGAGAGCGGCTTCGGTTCCGTAACGCACGGCGCGCGAGGCGAAAAAGGCCACGACGAACTGACGCAGGGTGACGCCGAGGGCGCCGGCTGCGAGCAGGATCGGCAGAGTGGGAAGCGGAGGCGGCAGAAGGCCAGCGACCATCACGGTGCGCATACCGTGCCCGTGAATCCAGCGGGTGATGCGGTCGCGCCAGCGCTGGCGCTTCTTCATGGAATGGTGAAACATGGCCTCGCCGCCCTTTTTCCCGGCGGCCCAGGTAAGATAGCCGCCGATGAGGCTGCCGGCTACGCCGCAAAGAGCGAGGAGCCACGGCGATTCGCCGTTGGCGCCGAGGATGATGATGAGGATGTCGGGAACGGCGGGAAGTGGAGTGATCACCGGAGAGGCGTCAAAGAGCGCGGCGCCAAAGACCCCGGCCACCCCGAAGTGAAGGATCCAGTGGGGGATCATTTTGGCGGTTTTTTTTGACGCTGCCCCTTTGGCCGCAAAGTACACGGATGCTTGGACGCAAAAAGCGAGGACGGCGGATAAGAATCCGCGAATTACTTTGCTCCAGGCGTGGCAACCGCTTCAGAAGATGCGGCGCGCGGAGACTTCCGGCCAGCGGATCACTATGCGCCCGCGGGGGATGGCGTCGAATCCGCGGACGATGGAGCAGTCAGCGACGGTTCGCCCGGAGTCTGCGATTCCGGTGCGAGGGTGAGCGCGCCGGGCGCGGCCTGCGTGCCGGGAAGGATGCTGCAGGGCACCGGCTTCACGTCGCAGGGCGCCGAACCTTTGTGCGCGGTTTCGCTGAGCAGCGCGCGGATGTTGGCTTCCACGTTGGCCGGGTCGATCGTCCCGTGGTAAACGGCGGCGATACGCCCATGCTGGTCGATCAGGAAGGTGTCGGGCAGCGCCTTGATGTTGTAGGCGCGGACCATGGCTTTGCTGGCCATCAGGATGGGGTAGTCCACCCGATGGCTGCGCATGAATGGGCGGACGCGGCTCCATGCCTGAGCCGGGCCTTTGAGCCCTTCATAGGAGACATCCATCGACACGCCGACAGCGGTGAAAGGCTTCCCGTGGAAGGTATTTTGTATCTGAACGATGGAGGGAATTTCGAGGACGCATCCGCCGCACGCGGTCGCCCAGAAGTTAAGCAGAACCACTTTGCCGTCGTAGCTGACCAGGTCCTGAGTGGCTCCGGTGCTGGAGACCAGCGGAATATCGGGAGCGGATTTGCGCTTTGCGACGGGGATGAGCTTCGCGCTGACGTTGCTCTGGGCGAGCAGCGGCGGCGCGGCAAAAACGCAGAGGCACGCGAGCAGGCCGGCGGCAAGGCTCTTTCCAAAACGTGGGGCAATGCGAGCCTTTGCGGCGGACGGTCGAACGCTGGTCATCTGCTCTCCTCTATCGGGATTAGACTAACCAGGGCGGCATGGGAGAGGCAATGCGGAGATTTTCAGTAGCGACGCACCGCAAGCGCGAAATCGTCGATATTACGGATCAGCTGCAGGACCTGCTGCCGGCCGGCTCGGGCATCTGCTTTCTCAACGTGCTGCATACCACCGCGGCGCTCGCCACCGCCGACCTCGATCCGGGAACCGATCTGGACATGCTGGACGCCTTCGAGGCCATGGTGCCGAAGCTCCACTACCGCCACCCGCACAACCCGGCGCACGTCCCCGATCACATCCTCTCGTCGCTGATCGGTACCGCTCTCACCCTGCCGGTTGAGAACGGCTCGCTGGTACTCGGCACCTGGCAGCGGGTCATCCTTGTGGAACTGGACGGCCCGCGCCGGCGCGATCTGACACTACAGTTTCTGAAATCCAGTTAGAGGCCTACAGCTTCACCGGAAAGCCGGGATTTCCACCCTCCGCCTTCACCGCCGCCTCGGCCGCCTGGAAACCGATCCGCGAATGGGCGCCATCGCAGAAAGGCTTGTTCACCGAGGCTCCGCAGCGGCACAGCGAAATCGCCGGCTTGCCCGTCAGGTCCCACTCCCGCCCTTCGGCATCGACCAGCTTCACCGGCCCTTCCACCCGGTACGGCCCGTTTGGCCGAACCGTGATCTTCACTTCCGACATGCATTTGCTCCTGGGGATGATTTGCATTCCACCGCTTCAGTGTAATGCCCAGTCCTGCCGGCTCCTGCCGCTGCACGAATGTATACATCTGTGGATAATGAAGGGGTGAAAATTCCGCTCCGTTTCCTGCCGGCAGTTCTCGCCACCCTCGCCCTTGCCCTCTCCGCCTCTGGGCAGACTCTGCCCCAGGTTCCCGGAGCTAAAGTCATCACCCTTTCTCCAGCGCCCGGCACCTGGTCCGAGCCCGGCGTCGCCGTCAATCCCCTCCATCCCAACCAGGTGGTGGTGGTCTACCAGTTCCCCGCCCACGCCGCCTGGTCCGACGACTACGGTCAGACGTGGAAGCTGGCCACCGGCGTCAAACCGCCCCAGTACAAAATGTCCGGCGACGTCTCCACTGCCTTCGACAATAAGGGCCACGCGCTCATCGCCTGCATCGCCTTCAACAAGCTCGGCTCCTTCAATTACTGGGGACACGGCGCCACAAAAAACGGCATCTACGTCCGCCGCTCCCTCGACGGCGGCCACATCTGGGAGCCGCAACTCCGCACCGTCATCCAACAGCCCACCAAACCCGGCATCCCTTTTGAGGACAAGCCCTACCTCGTCACCGATACCTCGAAGAGCCCCTTTGCCGGCAACCTCTACATCGGCTGGACTCGCTGGACCCTCACCGATTCCCGCATGCTCTTCACCCGCTCCACCAACGACGGTGTCACCTGGTCGAAACCCATCGAGATCGACAGGCACCGCGGACTGCCCCGCGACGACAACGGCGCACTCGAAGGCTTTGACGGCGCCGTCGGCCCTGACGGAACCCTCTACGCCATCTGGGCCGGCAATAACCACATCATCCTCACCGAATCCCACGACGGC
>DAHVZZ010000418.1:0-6415 GCA_027323785.1 Acidobacterium sp.
ACCGTCGGCGGAGCTCATGCGCTCTACGCAGCCTTCCAGACCACTCTGGATCCCGGCGACGACGTGCTCCTCTTCGCGCCATTCTGGACTCCGATCCGGGACATGATCGTCATGGCGCAGGCTCGTCCCGTCATGGTGCCCACCGCTTCGGCACGTCGCAACGGCATTACCCATGCGCTCGAGCAGTACGTCACCCCGGCTACGCGCGTCATCTACTACAACACGCCCCAGAACCCCTCGGGCCTCGTCTTCACCCGCCAGGAAGCCGAGGAGGTCGCCGCTTTCGCCATCGCCCGCGACCTGGTCGTCATCGCCGACGAGGCCTACGAGGACCTCGTCTACGACGGCGAACACGTTTCCATCGCCTCGCTGCCCGGAATGGCCGAGCGGACTATCTCTACCTATACCTTTTCCAAAAGCTATGCCATGACCGGCTGGCGCTGCGGCTACGCCGTGGCCAAGGAGCCCTTCATGACCGGCCTGCGCAAAATCGTTCTCTACTCCACGAATGGCGTCTCCACGCCCACCCAGTGGGCAGCTCTGGAAGCCCTCGCCACTCCGCAGAGCGCCATCGACGCCCGGCGCGAAGAGTACCGCCAGCGGCGCGATCTTCTGGTCAAAGGGCTCAACGAAATCGGCCTCGACTGCGAACTGCCCGCCGGAGCCTTTTACGCCTTTCCCAGCATCAGGAAGATCCACAAAGAGAGCCGCCGTGTCGCCGCCATGCTGCTTGACAAGGCACACGTTGCCACCATCCCCGGCGTCGTCTTCGGAGCCCAGGGGGAAGGCTATGTCCGCTTCGGCTACGCGGTTCCACTGGATGCCATCGAGCCGGGGCTGGAGGCGCTCCGCAAAGCCATCCGATAAGGGTTCGCCACGGTACTTTCGGTTCCAGCCGAGCAGCCTGTTGCGCGATACGATCACAGTATCCCCGACGAAAGGTCGCCGTTCGCCCGTGCTGAAAGTTGGTGTTTCTGAAGCTGTCGATCCCGAGCTGTTTCGCCTTCTTCCCGAAGGCATTTCCCTGGAGGTTCTCCCTACGGAACCCCAGCGGCCCACGGAAGTCGATTTCTGGATCGCCCCACCCTGGCCGAAGCATTGCACGCAGGCATGGCCCTGGCTGCGCGGGGTGAAAGTCGCTCAGTCGAGCCTGGCCGGCGTCGATGGCCTGCTGAAGCTCCTTCCCCGCGAGGTGACGCTGTGCGATGCCCGCGGCGTGCATAATATCGCCACCGCGGAATGGGTCGTCGGCATCATCCTGGCGGCGCTCAAGTACCTTCCCCTCTACGAGGATGTCCAGCGCGCGGGCGTCTGGAAGCGCCGCTTTGAAGCGCAGAAGCTCTACGCCGAAATGCACCAGGATCGCAGGCCGCTCTATCCTGGCGTGACGGTCGAGGAATTGCACGGCAAACGCGTGCTGATCGTCGGCTACGGCTCCATCGGCCAGGCCATCGAGCAGCGCCTGCAGCCCTTCGGTGTGCAAATCGACCGCGTCGCCCGCACCGCGCGCGATGGAGTCGCCGCGGTCGGCGATCTCAGGAAATTCCTGCCGCAGGCGGATATCGTCATTCTCATCGTCCCCGGCACCAGCGAGACCATTGGCATGATCGGCGCCGAAGAGCTGGCCATGATGAAGCAGGGCGCGCTGCTGGTGAACGCCGCCCGCGGTTCCGTCGTCCGCACGGACGCTTTCATCGCCGCCCTTCAGTCCGGCCGCATCCGCGCCGCGATCGATGTCACCGATCCCGAACCGCTGCCCGACGGCCATCCCCTCTGGACCGCGCCCAATCTGATTCTCACCCCGCACATCGCCGGGTCCAGCCCCATGTTCATGGTGCGCGTCATGGAGTTCGCGGCACAGCAGGTAGCCCGCTATATGCGCGGCGAGCCGCTGGAGAACGTTGTGACAGGTGAATACTGAACGTTAGTCGCCGGAGCGGAATTGCCTCCGGAGGGGAGAGACACATGGATGTGCAGGCCCACTGGGAAAGCATCTACGCCAGCAAAGCGCCGGATCGTGTGAGCTGGTACCGGCCCCATCTGGAAGCGTCCCTCGCGCTCGTGCAGCGCATCTCGGCCAATCCTTCGGTGTCTCTCATCGACGTGGGCGGCGGCGCTTCCACTCTCGTTGATGACCTGCTGGCCGGCGGCTATCGGAACCTGACAGTGCTGGATGTTGCCGCCAGCGCGATCGAGACCAGCCGCCTGCGCCTTGGCCCGCTCGCGGAACACGTTCGCTGGATCGTGGCCGACGTCCTCCGCGTCTCGCTGCCGTCCGCCGCCTACGACATCTGGCATGATCGCGCGGTCTTTCATTTCCTCACAGATGCAGCGGATCGCGCCGCCTATGTGCGCCAGGTTGCTCAGGCCGTTCGGTCCGGGGGCCACGTCATCGTGAGCACCTTCGGCCCGGAAGGCCCAATGAAATGCAGCGGCCTGGACGCGGTCCGTTACGATGCCCCTTCGCTGCAGCGGGAATTCGGCTCCGGTTTTCGTCTGCTGGAAGGCTTCACCGAACTGCACCAAACCCCGTTTGGAACCGTGCAGCAGTTTCTCTGCTGCCACTTCGCTGTCGAATAAGTTTCGACGTCGAGATTCGAACCGGCGGCTCGGCTCAGCGGCCCGCGCGCTGCGGCCAGTCGTACGTCACCACGCCCAGGTTGTTCAGCACCTGGAGGGTGTTTTCCAGGTTGCGTCGCACCTCCGGCCGGTCCTTACGCGTCTCGGCGGGATCCTCCTGCACCGCGATCACCCGCCCAAGCGGCCATGCGTCCTGCGGCAATGCTGAGAGTGCCGCGGGAAGATCCGACAACTTCAGCTCCAGCCCCGGCTGTTTCGCCGCAGCCTTTTTCGACGCGCTGTTGCGCCGCGATTTCGGCGTCGCCATATCCGTCGCGTTTGTCGACAACGTCAGCGTCGAGCGCCGTACCACCAGGAACGGATTCTTCCAATTCCGGCGCACGTGGATCGACTCATAGACATTTTTAGACGGCAGGGGAATGCGCTCCAGCCTTTGCTCATCCGTATTCGCGGCTTCTGCCGCCCTGCGTTCTTCCCGCAGGGTATTCGCCCGTGCCTCGGCCGCCGCCTTTACCTTTGCCGCCGCCTTCTCCGGAGCGCGGGAGCAGGATGTTAGCAGGCCGCCCAGCAACAGAGCGCTGCCGGCGAGGAAAAATACTTTCATGACGTGAGTGCGGATCAATGCGCTTGTTTCCTGCAACCCAGCATAGCAAGCTAAGCCGCGCTCCGCAGCATCGTTCGCCGCCCACGGCTGCCCGACGTCACTGCGAGGGGCTAGAATCATTGGGCGGCGGCCTCTTCCGCCGCACAGTATGAAAACCAGCCTCTTCGACCTCTTCAAGGTCGGCATCGGACCCTCCAGCAGCCACACCATGGGGCCTATGCGTGCCGCCCGCCGCTTCGTCGTCCAACTCCACTCCTCCGGGCTGCTGGCGCAGGTCGCCTCCATCCAGGTGGATCTCTACGGCTCGCTCGCTCTCACCGGCATTGGCCACGGAACCGACCGCGCCATCCTCCTCGGCCTGAGCGGCGAGGAAGCCGCCACCGTCGACCCCGCCACCATTGACGCAAAGCTCACAGCCATCCGTACCTCTGGAGCCCTTCGCCTTCTCGGCATCCATCCCGTGCCATTCCGCGAGTCGCTGCACCTGCTTTTCCATCGCGATCAGATGACGCCGCCCGGAGCCGCAACCCAGCATCCCAACGGCGTTCGCTGCACCGCCTTCGACGCCTCCGGCGCAATCCTTCTTTCGGACACGTACTTCTCCATCGGCGGAGGCTTCATTGTCGCGGATGGCGAGCAGACCGGCCCCAAATCGGCAGCTGAAGCCGAGCTGCCGTATCCCTTCGCCAGTGCCGCCGACCTTCTGCACAGGGCGAATGAAGCCGGAATCTCCATTGCCGACCTGATGCTGGCCAACGAGTCGGCTCTGCGCCCGGAGGCTGACGTCCGCTCCGGCATTCTCCACATCTGGTCGGTGATGCAGGATTGCATCCAGCGCGGCATCGCCACTGACGGCATTCTGCCCGGCGGGCTGTCAGTCCATCGCCGCGCCCCCCGTCTCACCGCGCGGCTTCGTACCAAAGGATCCGCCGACCCGCTGGCTCCGCTGGACTGGGTCACCGTCTTCGCTATGGCTGTCAACGAAGAGAATGCCGCTGGCGGCCGCGTCGTCACCGCTCCCACCAATGGCGCCGCCGGAGTCGTCCCCGCCGTCGCGCGTTACTACTACAGCTTCGCCGTCCCGCCAGGCCGGCCTGAAACCGGCGAGGCCGCGCCGCCCGATCCCGCCGCCGAAGCCGGTATCCTGCGCTTCTTCCTCACCGCCGCCGCTATTGGCGTGCTCTACAAAGAGAATGCCTCGATCAGCGGCGCCGAAGTCGGTTGCCAGGGAGAAGTGGGCGTTGCCTGCTCCATGGCTGCCGGTGGATTGGTGGCGGCGATGGGCGGGAACAATGACGAAGTGGAGCATGCCGCCGAAATCGCCATGGAACATAACCTGGGCATGACGTGCGACCCGATCGGTGGCCTGGTGCAGATTCCCTGCATTGAACGGAACGCGATGGGCGCGGTAAAGGCCGTAAACGCCTGCCGTATCGCAATGAACGAATCGGGAACGCACAAGATTTCGCTCGATCAGATCATCGAGACCATGTACCGCACCGGACTCGACATGCAGAGCCGCTACAAGGAAACGTCTCAGGCTGGATTGGCGCTGAACATTATCGAGTGCTGAACACAGAAAGCGACGGACTCTATCGTTCGAGGGCCATGGCTACGGAGTTGCCGCCGCCGAGACAGAGCGCGACAACACCCTTCTTTGCATCCTGGCGGATCATTTCGTATATCAGCGTGATCAGCACGCGCGCGCCACTGGCGCCGATGGGATGACCGATGGCGACCGCGCCGCCGTTCACATTCACTTTGTTGGGGTCGAGTCCCAGCTCACGCGAGACGCCCAGCGCCTGGACGGCGAATGCCTCATTCAATTCGAAGAGATCGACCTCATCGCGCTGCCAACCGGCCTTCTCCAGTACCTTGCGGATGCCTGTGACGGGGGCCATCATCACCCATTTGGGCTCGACGCCGCTGCTGGCCTGGGCGCGGATGTGCACCATCGGCTTCAAGCCGAGCGATGCAGCCTTCTTGGCCGACATCACCAGCACGGCCCCCGCGCCGTCGTTGACGCCGGGCGCGTTGCCCGCCGTGACGGTGCCATCCTTCTTGAACGCGGGTTTTAATTTCCGCAGCGCTTCCAATGTTGTGCCTTCGCGCACGGACTCATCGTGGCTGAACAGCGTGGGCGCCTCGCCTTTTTTCCTGGCGGGAATTTCGACGGGTACAATCTGCGAAGCGAAGCGACCATCCTTCCACGCCGCGGCGCTTTTGCGATGGGACTCGAGCGCGTAGGCATCCTGCTCCTCGCGGGTGATGGAATATTCTTCCGCGACGTTCTCGCCGGTCATGCCCATGTGGTAGTCGTTGTAAACATCCCACAGGCCGTCTCGGACCATGCTATCGACCGCCTTGTTGTCGCCCATGCGGAACCCCTTGCGCGCATCGGGCAGCAGATACGGCGCATTGCTCATCGACTCCATGCCGCCGGCAACGACGATCTCCGCATTGCCGGTCTGGATGGCTTGCGCCGCCAGCGCGACCGCTTTCAATCCCGATCCACAAACCTTGTTGACGGTGAAGGCGCTGACTTCCGGCGCAAGCCCACCGAAGATTGCGGCCTGTCGCGCGGGATTCTGCCCGAGGCCAGCCGATACCACGTTGCCCATGATGCATTCCTCCACCGACGCGGGAGCGACCCCGGCGCGTTTCACCACCTCGCGCACCACGATAGCGCCCAACTGCGTCGCGGAAAAATCTGCGAGCGAGCCAAGGAATTTTCCGACAGGCGTCCGGGCTCCGGCAACGATGACAATGTCTTCCATACAGACCCTCCAGCTTTCAAAAGTGCGATGCGATGCAAACAAAAAAGTATACGGCGCACTGTTTGCATCTGGCTTGTGGCGGCACGGCTTGTCCTTATCAATGAGCGTCAGATACGTTGGCTTCAAAATCGAGAGCGATGAAACAGGCTGTGTTTACGGGGGTAATCGGCGCGTGCCGGCCTCAAGGGCAACATCCGCGCCGAGATCGACCCGCGCCGCAGCCGTTGTCGGTTGTGAAGATTTCCTTACCGCGCTTTCTTGTTTTTCTCGCGTGAACTTCGGCAGTCTTTGAAAACTTTCGCATGATTTTTCGACTTTACGTGCGCGCTATCGCACGAAAAAATTCCTCTTTCGACAAATCGACACGTACGTCCTCGCAAAAAAAAACGACAGGAACGCAATTTTTTTCTTGACATTAATTTTGCGCAAAACTATACCTTCGTGTAACTGCGGT
>DAHVZZ010000431.1:0-5599 GCA_027323785.1 Acidobacterium sp.
GTTCATAAACTCCAGCAGCTCTTCCGTGCGGCGGTTCACCGTCTCCCGGTCCAGCCCATACATGCGGCCCACAAACCGCAGATACTCCGAGGCCGTCAGCCGCCCGAACAGCGCCAGACCCTCCGGCACCACCCCAATCTGCCGCTTGATCTCCAGCGGATGCGCCGCAAAATCCAGCCCCAGCAGCTCCACCTGCCCCGAGGTGGGCGCCAGCAGCCCGGTCAGCATCTTGATCGTCGTGGATTTGCCGGCCCCGTTCGGCCCCAGAAAACCGAAAAACTGCCCCGGAGCCACGGAAAACGATACGTCGTCCACGGCCGTAAAAGAACCGAAGCGACGGGTGAGGTTGCGGGTGGAAACAGCCGGACTGTCCATTTGCTCGCAAGGATAGCATCCGCGCATCGCGAATCCACCCCGCGGCCCTGCCCGGTTTGGGGGATGGCGCGACCGGGCCATTCCGGCGGCTGGATAAAGTGTGAATAACCTCACGGATAACTTGTGGATATCTTGTGAAGAATGGACATATCCCCGGAACCTCCCTGGCAGCGCAGCAGGAAACGCCTGATTCACTGATCCTGAATGACTTGCGCTGCGCTCTCGCCGCCCGGATCAACCCGAATAGAAGCGCGCGCCAGATACTTTCAGATAGACTGGAGCCCTTCATCCTTCATGGCTGTCCCAGGAGCCCAATGGAAGCGAAGCAGTCTGGAATTGTGCCCGGCAGGCGCCTCGCCCGCCGAACCCATGGGGCAACCGCCCTGATGATCCTGCTCCTTGCCCCATCGCTCACCGCCACCGCATGGGCACGGAAAAAGCCGGATGGCCCGTTGTATGGCCGCCCCAGCACCTTCGGCGTCTTCGCAGCTTACTCCAACGACTCCAGCCCCATGATCCTGGGCACGGCCGGCCGGCGGAAGCTATTCGACGTCGGAGCCTCCTACAGCCGCACCATCCTGCGGAACCGCGTCGTCAACTGGCAATATGACGGCGAGTTGTTGCCCGTCGCTCTGGAAAGCGACCCGGTCCAGTACACGGTGACCACGACTACTCTCACCGACCCCGTCGGTCCGCCCATAATCCAGACCCAGAGAACTGGTTCGCCGACGCTTGGCGCCTGTCATCCGTCTTCGGGAAGCGGCGAAATCCCCGGATTCTATTCCTACACCTACACCAGCACCTGCGGCCGCCGCTGGACCATCGGCGAGGCCCTCTCCCCCATCGGCTTCCAGTGGAACTTCCTCACCCGCCATCGCCTCCAGCCGCTGCTGGAAGGGCACGGCGGAGAAATGTATTCCACCCAAGCCATCCCCGTCGATAACGCCGGCAACTTCAATTTCACCTTCGACTTCGGTGCCGGCCTGCAGTGGTTCCAGTCGCAAAGACACTCCATCCGCTTCGAATACCGCTACCACCACATCTCCAACCACAACACCGCCGAAGAAAACCCCGGCATCGACAGCGGCCTGGCCCAGGTCTCCTACTGCTTTAGCTGGTAACCGGGGCACTCAGGCGAGTTCCTCAATCCAGCGCGGAAATGATCACATTCGTATAAGCCCATCGCTGCCGTTAACATGGTCCGCATGACGCGCCCGCTCGTCTCCGCCGTCCTCCTGCTCACCCTTTGTCCGCTCGCCCTCGGCACCGCCGCGCCCGCCCAAACCCGTCCTGCCGCTGAGGCCCACGCTGCCGCACCAGCGGATTCCAGCCCCTGGCAACTCCAGCCCAGCGGAACCACCACCGGACTCCGCGGCATCCACGCCGTCAGCAGCCAAATCGCCTGGGCCAGCGGAACCGGCGGCACCATCCTCCGCACCACCGACGGCGGCCGCCATTGGCAGCGCTGCGCCACCCCGCCCGAAGCCGCCCAACTCGACTTCCGCGGCATCTGGGCCTGGAGCGCCACCACCGCCATGGCCATGTCCAGCGGCCCCGGCGCGCTCTCCCGCCTCTACAAAACTACGGATGGCTGCGCAAGCTGGGAACTCCTCGAAACAAATTCCAGCAAGCAGGGCTTCTGGGACGCCATGGTCTTCCAGACCGGAAATTTCGGCTTCGCTATCGGCGGTGCCAGGACCGGAATCATGATCGGAGACCCCGTCCACGGTCGCTTCGAGACCCAGGTGATGTTCCTCGGGCATGGTTGGTTCACCGACGATGCCGCCTGCACGGCAACGCCGGGCGAAGCAGCCTTCGCCGCCAGCAATTCCTCCGTGGTCGTCTTCGGCAACCGGCGCTACATCCTCGGCACCGGCGGAAAAGGCGGTCCCCACGCACTGATTTCCCCGCTCCTTCTTGGTCAGCCGCCGACGAACCCGTGCCTGGCCGTTCCCGTCCCCATCGCCGGTGGCACCCCCTCCTCCGGCGTCTTCTCCCTCGCCTTCCGCGACCTCCACCACGGCGTAGCCGTAGGCGGCGACTACACCCAACCCAATAACCCCCACGGCACCGCCGCCTGGTCCTCGGACGGCGGCCGCCACTGGCACGCCGCCTCGCACCCGCCCCACGGCTACCGCTCCGCTGTCGCCTGGGATCCAGCCGCTCACGCCTGGATCGCCGCCGGAACCAACGGATCCGACATCAGTTACGACGGCGGACGCACCTGGCAGCCCTTCGGCAACGGCAACTGGAACGCCCTCAGCCTCCCCTGGATCGTCGGCCCCAACGGCCGCATCGCCCGCCTCGACCCCGGCCGCCTGCCCTCTCCGCCTCAGCCACGCCCCAACCCGCCCGCAGCGCATCCCAAACCCTGAGCGTTTGCCCCCCTCCGCGCGTCCATCTCTTGATGAGCCGCCCTGCGGCGCTGGCCGCCAGGCATAAGATACGAAAAAGGATGTTTATGGCCGGAAATCCTTCCGGCACACACTTGCATGGCTGAATTTGTCATCAGGCTCGCCGACGAGCGGGGTCACGTACAGGAACAGGTGCATTCCGGCGCCACTGCCGAGGAGTTGCGTCAGCGCTTCACGCAGGCGGGTTACTACGTCTACTCCGTCAAGCCTCGTGGCCGGGGCGGCGCCTCCCGCAAAACCAAGCTGGAGCCCTTCCTCATCTTCAACCAGCAGTTCCTCACCCTCATCAAGGCCGGCCTGCCCATCCTCAGCTCCCTCGAAATGCTCGCCAAAGGGCAGAAGAACCCAGCCTTCTCCGGTCAGCTCCAGAACGTCGCCGCCCGCGTGCGCACCGGCGAGTCCATCTCCTCAGCCTTCGAGGCCCAGGGAGGATTCCCGCTCATGTACACCACCACCCTGCTCGCCGGCGAGCGCAGCGGCAATCTCGAAGAGGTCCTCGGCCGCTACCTCGCCTTCCAGCGCGTCTCTCTCACCTTCCGCAAAAAGCTGCAGGCCTCCCTCATCTATCCGGCCCTGCTCATCACCCTCGTCTGCGGAATGTTCTTCTTCCTCATCACCTTCGTGGTCCCGCAGTTCGCCAAGCTCTACGACCAGATCGGCGCCAAGCTCCCCGCGCTCACCCTCGACATGCTGGCTTTCGGCCAGGGAGCCCAGCATTATGCCCTCTATATTGTTCCCTCGCTGGCCCTGTCCATCTGGTTCATCATGCGCTGGGGCAGGAGCGACGCCGGCGCCGAGCGCATCGACCGCGTCCGCATCGCCCTCCCGTTCCTTGGCAAAATCTGGCTCCGCTACCAGGTGGCCATGTTTGCCCGCACCCTTTCCACTCTGCTCAGCGGCGGAATCCCTCTGGTCTCCTCGCTGGAGACGGCCGCCCGTTCCATCACCAGCAAGCGCATCAGCCGCGCCGTCTTTACCTCGGTCACTAGCGTCCGCGAAGGCAAAGGCCTCGCCCGCAGCCTGGAAGCCACCAAAATTTTCCCGGACCTGGCCATCGAGATGATCGATGTCGGAGAATCCACCGGCGCTCTGCCGCAAATGCTCAACTCGGTCGCCGAGTTCTTCGAGGAGGATGTGCAGACCGCCCTCACCGCCGCCCTCGCACTCATTGAACCGGCCATCCTCATCGTCATGGGCGTTGTCGTCGTCACCATCCTCATCGCGCTCTACCTGCCCATCTTCTCCATGGGCAACGCCACCACTATAGGACGGTGACCCCGGCGTCACCCTGAGGTTTCTAACTATGGCCGATGCACCGGTCGTCACAATCCCCACCGAACACGACGAGGCCCTCCAGGCTCAGACGCTGGCACGCCGCTATCGCTGCGAGTTCATCGACCTGCGCAACTTCCGCATCCAGCACGACGTCCTCCGCAGCGTCCCCGTGGACATGGTGTTCCGCTACAACTTCGTGCCCCTGGAGCAGCTCGAAGACCGCATCGTCATCGCCGTCAGCGATCCCAGCCGCCTGATGATGATCGACGAGATCTCCGGCCTCCTCGGCCAGCGCGTCGTCACCCGCGTCGCCACCCTCTCCCAGATCACCGACCTGCTCAAGAAAACCGAGCAGTCCCAGCGCGTCCTCGACGAAGCCTCTGAAGGCCTCACCTTCGACGTCCTCTCCTCCGAGGACAATCCCGACGAGAACATCTCCATCGAAAAGCTGACCTCCGAAGAGGACATCAGCCCCATCATCCGCCTCGTCGACACCACCATCTTCACCGCCCTCGAGCGCCGCGCCTCCGACATCCACATCGAGACCTACGAGGACTCCGTCATCGTCAAGTACCGCATCGACGGCGTCCTCCAGGCCGCCATGGCCCCCATCGCCCGCGAGCACCACACCACCATCCTCTCCCGCATCAAGGTCATGAGCGAGCTGGATATCGCCGAGCGCCGCGTCCCCCAGGACGGCCGCTTCCGCGTCCGCTACAAGGGCCGCCTCATCGACTTCCGCGTCTCCATCATGCCCACCGTCCATGGCGAAAACGCCGTCCTCCGCGTCCTCGACAAGGAGTCGATGAGCGAAAAGTTCCGCAACCTCACCCTCGACGTCGTGGGTTTCGCCGAGGACGACCTCGCGCGCTTCCGCCGCTACATCCGCGAGCCTTACGGCATGGTGCTCGTTACCGGACCCACCGGCTCCGGCAAAACCACCACCCTCTACGCCGCCCTCAACGAAATCAAGAGCGACGAGGACAAAATCATCACCATCGAGGATCCCGTCGAGTACCAGATCCGCGGCATCACCCAGATTCCCGTCAACGAGAAAAAGGGCCTCACCTTCGCCCGCGGCCTGCGCTCCATCCTCCGCCACGATCCCGACAAAATCCTCGTCGGCGAAATCCGCGACCAGGAAACCGCCCAGATCGCCATCAACTCCGCCCTCACCGGCCACCTCGTCTTCACCACCGTCCACGCCAATAACGTCGTGGATGTCCTCGGCCGCTTCCTCAACATGGGCGTCGAGGCTTACAACTTCGTCTCCGCACTCAACTGCATCCTCGCCCAGCGCCTCGTCCGCACCATCTGCGAACACTGCGTCCGCGAGGTCAGCTACGACCGCGATACCCTCGTCTCCAGCGGCCTCGATCTCGCCGAGTGGATCGACTTCCCCTTCCGCGAGGGCGGCGGCTGCATCGAATGTGGAGGCACCGGCTACCGCGGCCGTACCGCCATCCACGAGCTCCTCGATTTGACGGACCCGATCCGCGAAATCATTCTGGAGAAGAAGCCCAGTTCTGAAGTTC
>DAHVZZ010000438.1:0-8130 GCA_027323785.1 Acidobacterium sp.
CTGCGCGAGGGCGAGACCCGTGCAGAGGAGAGGTACGGACAGAATGGAAGTCAGGCGGTGGCAACGGACGTTCATTGATCTCCCTGGCATGGGTAAATGCGGGAAGCAGCCTTCCGGCAAGTCCGCATGCGCGGCATTCGATCTTCACTGCAGATTGGGCAGAGCGCACCCGAGGGGATGATACCGCTTGAGGAACTGTTTGTGCATTGAAACTTTCGGCAAGGCGAAAATTGCGGGTTCCATGCTTCCTCCTGTCCGGGCCAGCGAATCGCCGACGGCGGCGGGAAGAAATGGGCGGAGGGCAGCATCCCGCGGGCGGTTGAGGGGATGACGCTGCGGATGGTTGAGGGATGACGTTTTGGGGAAGAACGGAGAGAACGCAAGGCTTACAAAACTGTTACAGCCGGAGCCTGGCAGGGCTGCTACGGTGAGAAGAGCGGCGAATCCCCATCAGCGACCGCGACTCCAAAAAGCGAACAACGGAAACAGACCCCATGCCTCTTGAACTCGTGGAAAGCCCTGTAATTTCAGCGGAGAATGTTGTGCGTCCGACGGCGAAGGTTGAGCCTGCGATGCCGCAACTGGGCCGCAAAGCTCAGTCGGGAACCAACTGGACGACGACGATCTTTATGGCCATCTTCCACATTCTGGCCATCACGGCGCTGTTCTTCTTTACGTGGAAGGCGCTGATTTGCGCGGTGGCGATGTGGGTGCTGGCGACGAATGTGGGCATCGGGATGTCGTATCACCGGCTGCTGACGCACCGTGGGTACAGGGTTCCGCGGTGGCTGGAATACGCGATGGCGGTCTGCGGGACACTGGCTCTGGAAGGCGGACCGATTTTCTGGGTGGCGCTGCACCGGGTGCATCACCAGCTGTCGGATCACGAGGGCGATCCGCACACGCCGCACGACGGCGGATGGTGGTCGCACGCGGGCTGGATTATGGCGGGGCAGGCGCTGAACGCGGAGACGGAAGCGCTGGCGCGGTATGTTCCGGACCTGATGCGGCAGAAGTTCTACGTGCGGCTCAGCAAGTACCACTATGTGCCGCTGATCGTGGCGGGGCTGATCCTGCTGGCGATCGGAGGATGGCCGGCGGTGCTGTGGGGGATCTTCCTGCGGACGACGCTGGGGCTGCATGCGACGTGGCTGGTGAATTCGGCGACGCACATGTGGGGCTCGCGGCGGTTCCAGACGCGGGACGACTCACGGAACAACTGGTGGGTGGCGCTGATTACGGGCGGCGAGGGCTGGCACAACAACCATCATGCGCATCCGGTATCGGCGCGGCACGGGCTGAAGTGGTACGAGCTGGATGTGAACTATCTGGGCATCTGGCTGCTGAAGAAGGTGCGGCTGGCGAAGGATATCAAGTTAGCGCAGTACGATCCGCGGGATCCGCGGCCGGCTGGAGTGGCTTAGGCCGAAGACAACTGCGAGAATGGAAGCGCCCGCGCGGAGTATCCGTGGCGGGCGCTTTGCGTTGGAGCGAAGAGAGGGAAACCACAAGGCCCCGGACTTCGAAGCGCGATGCACGTGTGAAGATCAGGACGACAGCGGATGAGGATTAGCGGACGAAGACGGAATATAGCGCTGTTTACGCTGCTGGGCGTGTGCCTGATCGGCGTGGCGGTGGTGCTGAATGTTGGCTGGATTGTGCTGAACTGGCGGCGGGTGTGGCCGCTGGCGGTGGGGATTCCGTTTTTTCTGCTGCTGATTGCCGGGCTGGTGCTGAATACGGTTTTTCTGGTGCGGGAGGTGCGGCGCAACGAGCGGCACGATGCGTTTATCAACGCGGTGACGCACGAGCTGAAGACGCCGATTACCTCGATCCGGCTGTACCTGGAGACGCTGCAGCGGCGGCCGGTGGAGGAGGCGCAGCGGAAAGAGTTCTACGAGCGGATGATGGCGGACAGCGAGCGGCTGATGGCCACAGTGGAACAGGTGCTGAAGGCCGGCGAAGTGGGACAGCGGGCGCGGTCGCACATCCGCGTGCCGGTGGATATGCGGGTGCTGGCGGAAGAGTGCGTGCGGATCACGACCGTGCGGCATCACCTGAACGAGACGGCAATTGAGCTGCGCGACGAGGAAACGGAGCTGCCGCTGCAGGTGCGCGGCGATCCGGAGGAGCTGCAGACGGCGCTGCTGAATATTCTGGGGAATGCGGTGAAGTATTCGCCGGAGGGAGCGCATATCCGGGTGGTTCTGAGTCTGCAGCGGGACGCCTGGGTGCGGGTGAGCGTGACGGACCAGGGGATCGGGATTCCGGCGGCGCATCTGAAGCGGATTTTCCGGCGCTTTTACCGGGTGCCGAGCCGGAATGTGCTGCGGACGAAGGGCACGGGGCTGGGGCTGTATCTGGTGAGAACGATTGCGCGGCAGCATGGCGGCGACGCGACGGCGGAAAGCCCGGGCGAACGACGGGGCGCGACGATCAGCATGGTGCTGCCGCGGATTCTGGAGCGAATGGACAGGGATTCGGAGACGGACTAGAAATGGCGCGCATTCTGGTAGTGGAAGACGAAGCGAATCTGGCGCAGGGGCTGCAGTTCAATCTGGAGGCCGAGGGGCACGAGGCGAGCGTGGCCGGAGACGGCGAGACGGCGCTGGAGCTGCTGCGGACGAGGGAGTTCGACGCGGTGATTCTGGATGTGATGCTGCCGGGGCGGAGCGGATTCGAAGTGGCGGCGATGCTGCGCGCGGAGGGGAATTTTGTTCCGGTACTGATGCTGACGGCGCGGGGGCGGGCGGAAGACATTGTGCAGGGATTTGCAGCGGGCGCGGACGACTATATGCCGAAGCCGTTCGAGCTGGCGGTGCTGCTGGCGCGGCTGACGGCGCTGCTGCGGCGGATGAGCTGGCATCGAACCGGAACGAAGAACCGGCCGGAGGAGAACGAGGAGCTGGCGGAGTTCTCGTTTGCGGGGCACCGGATCGACTTCGAGGCGCTGGAGCTGCACGGGCCGAAGGGGATGGTGCGGCTGACGCTGATGGAGCTGGATCTGCTGCGGTATCTGGTGCGGAACCGGGATCGCATCATCAGCCGCAAGGAACTGCTGGAGCAGGTGTGGCATGTGCGGGAAGACACGGACACGCGGGCGATCGACAATTTTGTGGTGCGGCTGCGGCGGTATATCGAGGAGGATCCTTCGACGCCGCGGCACTTACAGACGGTGCGGGGCGTGGGGTATCGATTTGTGCCGAATCCGGAGGATGAGACAAGCCGGACGGGAGGGATTCCGCGGAGGTAAGGGGTGGCAAAGGAGATTCGAGGGAACGGGTTCGGGTGGGTGAGTCTGGCGCTGCTGCTGGCCGGATGGGTGTGGACCGGAGCTTTCCTGTACACGGGGCTGGGCCGGCTGTATCCGGCGTCGTGGTGGGTGCATACGATCTCCTTCTGCAGCCTGATGTTCGCGCCGGTGGCAGGGATTGTGGCAGTGGGCGGCGTGCTGTGGAGCAGGCGAAAGAAGATTCCGCTGACGGCTCTGGCGCTGAGCGTCATCAGTACTATCGTGATCGTTTGGATGAGGCTGTAGTGCGGTAGCACGGGCCCGGATGAGTCCATCCGGACGCCGGAGCATCTACCCTGATGTCGGAGGAAATTATGCGAGAAGTGAAGCTGCAGATCGAGAACATGCACTGCGACGCCTGCGTGCGGCGCGTGAAGATGGCGCTGGAGAAGGTGGACGGAGTGCAGGTGGGCGAGGTGCAGGTGGGCAGAGCGCGGGTTCAGGCTCCGGAGGAGGTTCCGGCGAGCGCGCTGGCGGCGGCGGTAGAAAAGGCCGGGTATCCGGCGCGGGTGGAGCAGTAACAGGAACAGGAACAGAAAAGAGCTGGGCATGACCCCTGTGGAGACGAAGCGGGAGAAGCCGCAGAAGACACCGGCGACGGGCGAGACTTCCATCACGATGCCGGTGATTGGAATGACCTGCGCGGCCTGCCAGGGGCATGTGGAAAGGGCACTGCGCGGAACTCCGGGAGTGAGCGAGGCGAATGTGAATCTGCTGGCCAACACGGCGCGGATTCGCTTCGACCCGCTGACGACGAATCCGGAGGCGCTGATTGCGGCTGTGCGCGAGTCAGGCTATGACGCGGAGATGCCGGCGGAGACGGGCGCGCCGCCCGCGGAGCGTTCGGAAGAAGGGCCACTGCGGGGCAAGGCGCTGATGACGCTGGTGGGCGGGCTGGTGGTGCTGGTGCTGGCCAACGTTCAGCAGTGGCTGGCACCGGCGTCGCCGACACTGTTCGGGATTTCGCCGCACCAGCTGGAGTGGGCGATGCTGGCGATCACCGTGGTGGGAATGGTGTGGGGCGGCGGCATCATCTACAAGCAGGCGTGGACGGCGGCAATGCACGGCGGCACCAACATGAACACGCTGGTGGCGCTGGGCACGGGCGCGGCATTCGCGTATTCGGTGGCGGCGATGTTTGCGCCGGGGCTGTTTCTGCGGCACGGGCTGCAGCCGGCGGTCTACTTTGACGCGGTCCTGCTGATTATCGGGTTTTTACTGCTGGGGCGGTGGCTGGATGCGCGGGCCAAGCGGCGGACGCTGGACGCGCTGCACGAATTTATGAAGCTGCAGCCGCAGTCGGCGCGGGTGATCCGCGACGGGCGCGAGAAGGAGATTCCTCTGGGGCAGGTGGTGGCCGGCGACGTGGTGGTGTTGCGGCCCGGCGAGCGGGTTCCGGTGGACGGCGTGGTGCTGAGCGGGGAAAGCTCGATTGACGAGTCGCTGATCACGGGCGAATCGGTTCCGGTAGCGCGGAAGGCGGGGGACCGGGTGATTGGCGGGTCGCTGAATTTCGATGGGGCGCTGGAGTACCGGGCGACGTCGATTGGCGCGGACAGCGTGCTGGGGCAGATGATGCGCCTGGTGGAAGAGGCGCAGGGGTCGCGCGCTCCGATGCAGCAGCTGGCGGACCGAGTGAGCGCGGTATTTGTGCCGACGGTGCTGGGACTGGCGCTGGCGACGTTCCTGATCTGGATTGGCGTGGGCGGCGGTGCGGGCAAGGCGTTTGCCGTGGCGGTGGCGGTGCTGGTGATTGCGTGTCCGTGCGCGATGGGGCTGGCGGTTCCGGCGGCGCTGACGGTGGCGATTGGGCGCGGGGCGCAGCTGGGGGTGCTGTTCAAGGGCGGCGAAAGCCTGGAGCGGCTGGCGCGCATCGACATGGTGGTGTTCGACAAGACGGGCACGCTGACAGAAGGCAAGCCGGAAGTGGTGGGCGTGGAAACGGCGGCCGGGGCGACGGAAGACGAGGTGCTGGCGCTGGCGGCCGCACTGGAGCGGCGGTCGGAGCACCCGCTGGCGAAGGCGATTCTGAGCGCAGCGGAGAAGCGCGGGCTGGATGCGCCGGCGGCCGAAGCGGTGCGGGCGGTTCCCGGCAAAGGCATTGAAGGCGTGGTACAGGGAGCGGCGCTGGCGGCGGGGAATGCCACGCTGATGGAACAAAACGGGGTCGCTGTATCGCTGAACGGCAATGGGCAGGCGGGCACGACGCGGATGTATGTGGCGCGGAACGGGACGCTGCTGGGCGTGATCGAAGCTCGGGACACGCTGCGGACGACGGCGGTGCCGGCGCTGGCGGGGCTGCGGGAGCTGGGGATCCGGACGGCGATGCTGACCGGCGATACGGCGGCGACGGCCGAGGCGATTGCGAAGGCGGCGGGCATCGATGAGGTGTGGGCCGGGCTGCTGCCGGCGCAGAAGCTGGAGAAGATCCGCGAGATGCAGCAGCAGGGGCGCAAAGTGGCGATGGCCGGCGACGGCATCAACGACGCGGCGGCGATTTCGCAGGCGGACGCGGGGCTGGCGATGGGCACCGGGGCCGATCTGGCGCGCGAGGCGGGCGATGCGATTCTGCTGCACGGGGAGCCGGGACAGATTCTGGACGCGGTGCTGCTGGCGCGGCGGACGCTGCGAACGATGCGGCAGAACCTGGGCTGGGCGTTCGGCTACAACGTGCTGGGAATTCCGATTGCGGCAGGGGCGCTGTATCCGGCGTTTCATCTGCTGCTGAGCCCGGCGATCGCCAGCGCGGCGATGGCGCTCAGTTCGGTGAGCGTGCTCTCGAACAGTCTGCGGCTGCGAGGTTTTACCCCACGGTAAACTGATACCGGAAGCCACAAACTGTGCGGATCCTGACCCGTTACATTCTGAAGGAAGTTGTTTCGCACGCGCTGATCGGCGGCGCGATCTTCACCTTCGTTCTGTACATCCCCTATCTGCCGAGCCTGCTGGACCTGATCGTGCAGAACAGCGCATCGCTGTGGTCGGTGGTGGCGGTGGTGTTCATGATGCTGCCGAACATGCTGGTGGTGACGGTTCCGATGGCGGTTCTGGTGGGGATTCTGCTGGGGCTGAGCCGGCTGGCGGCGGACAGCGAAGTGACGGCGATGCGGGCTTCGGGGCTGGGCGTGTGGAGCTTTGTGCGCATCGTGGGGCTGATCGGGGTGGCGGCCTGGGGCCTGAACCTGGCGAACACTCTGTATTTTGCGCCGCGGGCGACGGCGGCGATGCTGCGCGAGCAAAAGATTCTGATCAGCTCACAGGCATCGTATGCGATTCAGCCGCGGGTGTTCTACGAAGATTTCAGGGATTACGTGCTGTATGTGGAGGACGTGCGGGCGGAGCGTGGAGCGGCGCGCTGGCGGCAGATCTTTCTGGCCAACGTAACGAATCCGCAGGCGCCGAAGATCACCACGGCGGAGAGCGCGACGGTTGCGAGCGGCCCCGGCCAGATGGTGACCATGCGGCTGCGCAACGGGACGGAGCACGAGTCCGTGGCGGGCCAGCCGAACAACTATACGATGTCCACCTTTGCGCGGATGGACCTGCCGCTGCGCGCGGGACCGCAGCCGGCGGTGCGGCTGGGGCACAGCAATACGCCCATCCTGGCGATGAACAACCACGAGCTGCTGGCAAAGACGCACGGGAAAAACGGGCGGCCCTTCCAGATCGAATTTGAAAAGCGGCTGGCGTATCCGGTGGCGTGCCTGGTGCTGCTGCTGGTGGGCGTGCCGCTGGGGCTGGCGTCGCGGCGAGGCGGCAAGAGCGCGGGATTCGTGCTGACGATCGTGCTGGTGTTCGTCTACTACTTCCTGTCGTCGACGGGGACGGCGCTGGCGCGACAACACAAGATACCGGCCTTCCTGGGAGTGTGGGAGGCGAATATCGTCTTCGCGGTCTGCGGACTTTTTCTGTTGCGGCAGATGTCGCGGGGCGGAGCGGCGATCGCGGCGCTGGGGTCGGTGGGCAACTGGCTGCGGCTGCGCGCCGAAAAAGCGGATGGGTCGAAGGGCGCAGTGCATATCTCGGCGCGGAAACGCGCACCGCGGGGACGCTTCCCGCTGATTATGGACGAGTATGTGCTGCGGGAGTTCGTGAAGACATTTGTGCTGGTGATGGTCACGTTTGTGATGCTGATGCTGTTCTTCACGTTCTTCGAACTGCTGGGCGACATCATCCGCAACAAAACGGCGCTGGTGACGGTAGGCGAGTACCTGATCAATCTGACGCCGAGCATGATCTACCTGATCACGCCGCTGAGCGTGCTGATCGCGGTGCTGGTGGTGTTTGGAGTACTGCACCGGAACAGCGAGCTGACGGCGATGAAGGCGACGGGCATCAGCCTTTATCGGATTGCCGTGCCGGTGATCACGATTGCGGCGGTGCTGTCGGTGTCGCTGTTCATGTTCGACGAGTGCTACCTGCCGAAGGCGAACCGGCGGCAGCAGGCGCTGCGCAACATCATCACGGGCAAACCGGCGGAGACGTTCGAGCACCCGGGACGCAAATGGATGTTCGGGGAACGGGAAAACGGCGAGCCGAGCACCATTTTCTACTACCAGTATTTCGATCCGGATATCAATGCATTCGGGAACATCTCGGTCTTCGAGTTCAATCCGGGGACGTTCCAGATGACGAAGCGGATTTTTGCCACGACCGCGCAGTGGCAGCCGAATCTGCATGGGTGGGTATTTGAAGACGGATGGGACCGGACTTTTCAGGGCGACCAGGTGACGTATCAGCCGTTCAAGGTATCGACGTTTCCGGAGATTCAGGAGCGGCCGGATTACTTTGAGAAGGAAGTGCGGCCGTCGTCGGAGATGAGTTTTACGGAGCTGAAC
>DAHVZZ010000461.1:0-9881 GCA_027323785.1 Acidobacterium sp.
GGACGAGTACCAGGTGCTGCTGGTCGCGAACAAATATCAGACCGGGTTCGACCAGCCGCTGCTGTGCGGCATGTATGTGGACAAACGGCTGGCGGGCATCCAGGCAGTGCAGACGCTGTCGCGGCTGAACCGGTCCTACTCGGGTCCGTACGGGAAAAAGGACACCACCTTCGTGCTGGACTTCGTGAACGATCCGACGGAGGTGCTGGAGGCCTTCAAGGTCTATTATCAGACGGCGGAGCTGGAAGACGTGACCGATCCGAACCTGGTCTTTAACCTGCGCCAGAAGCTGGATGCCGCCGGATACTACGACCGGTTTGAGGTGGATCGGGTCGTCGCCGTCGAATTGAATCCGAAGGCGAAGCAGGGGGACCTGATCGCGGCGCTGGAGCCGGTGGCCTCGCGCCTGCTGACGCAGTACAAGGCGGCGCAGGCCCGGCAGAAGGCTGCCGAGGCACGGCAGGACAGCCAGGCGGCGCAGGAGGCGAAGAACGAGCTGGAGGCCCTGATCCTGTTCCGCCGAGACATCGGAGCCTACCAGCGCGTCTATACGTTTCTGTCGCAGGTGTTCGATTACGGGAACACCGACGTGGAGAGCCGGTACATCTTTTTCCGGCGGCTCCTGCCGCTGCTGGACTTCGGCCGCGAGCGCGATGAGATCGATCTCTCGAAGGTGATGCTGACCCACCACAATCTGCGGAACAAGGGTCGGCAGGTCATGATCCTGGGCGAAGGCGAGCAGCCGAAGCTGACCCCGCTGCAGGAAGCCGGGTCCGGCTCCGTCCAGGACAAGCAGAAGGCGCTGCTGGCGGAGATCATCGAGAAGGTGAACGATCTGTTCGAGGGCGAATTAACCGAGGAAGACAAGCTGGTCTATGTGAACAATGTTTTGAAGGGCAAGCTGCTGGAGTCCGCAGTCCTCGCCCAGCAGGCGGCCAACAACACGAAAGAGCAGTTCGCCAATTCGCCGGACCTCCGCGACGAGATCATGAACGCGATCATCGACGCCTTCGCCGCACATACCGCTATGAGCAAGCAGGCGCTGGATTCAGAGCGGGTGCGGGCGGGGCTGAAGGACGTGCTGCTGGGGCCAGCGCAACTATATGAGGCGCTGCGGAACAGAAGCAGAGAAATGCGTACCAACGAGTAGGTGCCGATGACGGTTTTGGGAGGCTGCATTGAGCAAGACATCCGAATATGAGCGTGGCCATCGAGGAGCCCAGGAGAGCAACGGAGATCACGGTCCGCAAGGCTTGCTCAAGCGTAAGCTGCTACAGCCCTTTTCAGACGAGGTCCCGAACGCAATCGGCACCGCCTGAAATACGACTTGGCGCTCCAACTATTATTGCCTGTAAACCTGCGAAATATAAGAGCTTGCAGCTATTCGGTCCTGTTGCTCAATGGTTAGAGCATGGGGGCTAAGGGTCTGGAACATCGGGCGGCAAGGCTTTGCCCCTTGTTCGTGCCTGCCGGCGCGCGGTGGCAGCTTGATGTTGGCACTCATCACTGCAATACAGAGCTCGTGAGCCCCAGCGCGCAGCCTTCTCCTTCTTGTAAGCAGGAATGACGGCGCCACAGTTCTGGCACGGCAGATCCTGGTGTCCCTGGCGCGCCAGACGCTGCGACTCATCAGCATGCCCAATATGGAAATGGCCACAATCTGGACACTCATACGCGAGGATCAGGTGGCCTGTTCTTTTGCTCGCTCGCCGAGCCGACAGCTCTGCGAGGAAGAGTCTCGGATAAGTGTGCTTTCGATCGCACCGCCCCTTGGTGGGGTTCTTCCATTGACCTCGAATGCCAGATTCAGGTTTCATGCAGTTTCGACCTTTTGCTGGTGATTTCACATCTCAGCCAACGATGGGCGATTGATATCAGTCACCGCTCAATCGCCTCGGCGATTTCCCGGGCATCACCCCAGTGAAGGTGCGAACTCACCATCAGGCAGAATGCGACAGTCCGGATCGCGGATCAAGTCCATGGCGAGTAACGACAGCGCACTGGGATCGCAACCGGCACCAGAACCGGCAGCGACAGCTTCTCCCATGGACTTCTCGCTCTCGGGCCGACGTAGACGGGCGGGAAGGTGCGAAAATGCATAAGGACTCCCGGACAGGCGCTGTCGTATGCTTGCCTTTTCAGAGGAGTTCTCAGACGCAACCGGCACCAGAACCGGCACCAGCACGAAAATGCCATTCCGTCTGCCAGTTTTATCCTTATTCAAATATCTGCATATAAAGCAGATATTCGAAAGAAGGGCCTGTAGCTCAATGGTTAGAGCAGGGGACTCATAATCCCTTGGTTGGGGGTTCAAATCCCTCCGGGCCCACCACATCTCCGCGGAAACCGCCTGAACACCGCCGGGAGGCGGGTTCTATTTCCCGCCCTTCCCGCCGGCCAGCGCATCCAGCGCCAGGTTCAGTTTCAGCACATTCACGCGCGGCTCACCCAGAAATCCCAGCTGCCGTCCCTCGATGTGCGACGCAACCAGCTCCCGGACGGTCTTCTCCGGCAGCTTCCGCGCCGCCGCCACCATCGGAACCTGATAATAGGCATCCGCCGGTGAGATGTCAGGATCCAGTCCCGATGCCGACGTCGTCACCAGACCGATCGGCACTGGGCCTTTGGCCTCCGGATCGCGGCGATGCCAGGCGGCCACGCTTTTATCGATCCGCTGAATCAGCGCCAGGTTTGATGGCGCAAGGTTCGAACCCCCCGAGTTGGATGCGTCGTATCCCGCGCCGGCATCCGATGGACGGGGATGAAAATAGCGCGGCCCCTTAAATTCCTGCCCGATAATCGCCGACCCGATCACCTGCCCGTGGCGGACGATCAGCTGCCCGTTGGCCTTGTAGGGCATGGTGAGCTGCGCTATGCCGGTGATCGCCAGCGGATAAACGATCCCCAGCAGAACCGTTGTGATCAGCGTGTACCGCACCGCCACCCCCAGCGTGCCAGTCAACGTCGCCTCGCGCTGAGGAGCATCCTGGCCGGGGTTCGCTTCATGTGCGCCGTCGTATGAGTTTGCTGTCATCATCTCGTTTCTCTCCCCTTACACCAGGTGCAGCCCGGTCAGCAGCAGATCGATTAGCTTGATCCCGATAAACGGCACAATCACACCGCCAATGCCGTAAATAATCAGATTGCGCCGCAGCAGCGCCGCCGCGGACATCGGCTTGTACTTCACTCCGCGCAGCGCCAGCGGGATCAGCGCGATAATCACAATCGCGTTGAAGATCACCGCGGACAGGATGGCCGAGTGCGGCGTCGCCAGGTGCATGATGTTCAGCTCGTTCATCACCGGGAAGACGCCCGCGAACATCGCCGGAATGATCGCGAAGTACTTGGCCACATCGTTCGCAATCGAGAATGTGGTCAGCGCTCCGCGCGTCATCAGCAACTGCTTGCCGATCTCCACAATCTCGATCCGCTTGGTCGGATTGGAGTCCAGATCCACCATGTTGCCGGCTTCCTTGGCCGCCTGCGTGCCGGTGTTCATGGCCACGCCCACATCGGCCTGAGCCAGAGCCGGCGCGTCGTTGGTGCCGTCGCCGGTCATGGCCACCAGCTTGCCCTTCGCCTGCTCGCGCTTGATCAGGTCCATCTTGTCTTTGGGTTTCGCCTCGGCCAGAAAATCGTCCACTCCGGCCTCGCGTGCAATCACCGCCGCGGTCAGCGGATTGTCGCCCGTGATCATGATGCTGCGGATGCCCATGGCGCGCAGCCGGGCCAGCCGGTCCTTCAGCCCGCCCTTCACAATGTCCTTCAGGTAGACAACCCCCAGCGCCGTCGCGTTCTCCGCAACCACCAGCGGCGTTCCGCCCAGCCGTGCAATCTCCTCCACTCGATTAGCCACTTCGCGGGGCAGGCTGGAGCCCTGCGCTTCGAGGAAGCGCGTAATGGCGTCCGCCGAGCCTTTGCGAATCTGCGCGCCAGGCAGATCGATGCCCGACATCCGCGTCTGCGCGGTGAACGGAACAAACTCCGCCTTCATGCCCGAAAGATCGCGCCCGCGCAGGTTGTACTTCTCCTTGGCCAGCACCACGATCGAGCGCCCCTCCGGCGTTTCGTCGGAGAGCGACGAAAGCTGCGCCGCATCCGCCAGCCGCTCCGTGCTGATGCCCGGCGCTGGAGTGAACTCCGTCGCCTGCCGGTTGCCCAGCGTGATGGTGCCCGTCTTATCCAGCAGCAGCGTGTTGACATCGCCCGCCGCCTCCACCGCGCGTCCCGACATGGCCAGCACGTTGTACTGCACCAGCCGATCCATGCCCGCAATGCCAATCGCCGAGAGCAGCCCGCCGATGGTCGTCGGAATCAGGCAGACCAGCAGCGACACCAGCACAAAGACGGTCTGGGGCGCATGCGAGTAGATCGCGAACGGCTGCAGAGTGGCCACCGCCAGCAGAAAGATTACCGTCAGCCCCGCCAGCAGAATGCTCAGCGCGATCTCGTTGGGCGTCTTCTGGCGCTCTGCGCCTTCCACCAGCGCAATCATGCGGTCCAGAAACGTCTCACCCGGATTCGACGTAATCCGCACCTTGATCCAGTCGGAAAGCACCCGCGTTCCCCCGGTCACCGCGGACCGGTCGCCGCCGGCCTCGCGAATCACCGGAGCCGATTCCCCGGTGATCGCCGACTCGTCCACCGAGGCGATGCCCTCGATCACCTCGCCGTCGCCGGCGATGTACTGCCCGGCTTCCACCCGGATAATGTCGCCGGAGCGCAGCTGCGAGCTGGACACCGTCTCCATCGAGCCGTTGTCGCGATACCGGTAAGCGATGGTTTCGCCCTT
Source organism: Acidobacterium sp. (assembly GCA_027323785.1). Classification (GTDB taxonomy): domain Bacteria; phylum Acidobacteriota; class Terriglobia; order Terriglobales; family Acidobacteriaceae; genus Palsa-343. The sequence continues at coordinate 4,793 of DAHVZZ010000461.1, forward strand.
GGCCTTGCGCAGCGTATCCGCCTGCGCCTTGCCGCGGCCCTCCGCGATCGCCTCGGCGAAATTTGCAAACAGCACCGTGAACCACAGCCAGATCGTGATCTGTAGATTGAAGCCGATCGGCTGATGGCGCGCCGCATCCGCGATGAGCAGGGCTGTGGTCACTACACTGCCCACCTCCACCACGAACATAACCGGGTTTTTCGCCATCGCGCGCGGATCGAGCTTGCGGAACGAATCGATCGCCGCCTGACGGAGGATTGTGGGATCCCAGAGACTGAGCTTTTGAGCCATGTGCCTTTTATCCTCGCCTTACGAAAACAGAGTTCCGTGCTGCAGCAGCAGGTGCTCCAGAATGGGGCCCAGGCTGAGCGCCGGGAAGAATGTGAGTGCGCCGACAATCAGGATCACGCCCGTGAGCAGCAGCGTGAACAGCGGCGTATTCACCGGAAAAGTGCCGGGCGACGGCGGAACGATCTTCTTGCGCGCCAGGCTGCCGGCCAGCGCCAGCATCGGAATCATCATCAGGAACCGGCCGGCCAGCATGTTGAAGCCGGTCGCCGCGTTGTACCAGGGCGTGTTGGCGTTGAGTCCCGCGAACGCAGAGCCGTTGTTGGCCGCGGTCGAGACGAAGGTGTACAGAATCTCCGACAGCCCGTGCGGACCGTGGTTGGCCAGGCTCGACAGCCCCATCGGAGACAGCACCGATATCGCCGTCAGCGTCAGAATCATCAGCGGAAACACCAGCACATACAGCATGGCCATCTTCACGTCGTAGGCTTCGATCTTCTTGCCCAGATACTCCGGCGTTCGCCCTACCATCAGCCCGGCGATGAAGACGGAGAGCACCACGAAGATAATCATCCCGTACAAGCCCGAGCCGACACCCCCGAAGACAATCTCGCCCAGCATCATGTTGATGATCGGCACCATGCCCCCCAGCGGCATAAACGAATCGTGCATGGCATTGACCGCGCCGCAGCTCGCATCCGTGGTGATGGTGGCAAACAGCGCCGAATCAGGCACGCCGAAGCGCGTCTCCTTGCCCTCCATGTTGCCGCCGGACTGCTGCGCGGTCACCTGCTGGGTCACTCCGTGCAGCGCCGGGTTCGGCTGCGATTCCGCCCAGAAAGTCGTCGTGAATCCCGCCGCAAACAAAATCGACATGCAGGCAAATACTGCCCATCCGTGGCCCCGCGAGCCCGTCATCCGCCCCAGCGTGACCGTCAGCCCGGCTCCGATCCAGAAGATCAGAAACATCTCGATGAAGTTGCTCAGCGGCGTGGGGTTCTCGAAGGGATGCGCGCTGTTGGCGTTAAAGAATCCGCCGCCATTGGTGCCCAGTTCCTTGATCGCTTCCTGCGAGGCCACCGGCCCCTGCGCGATGGTCTGCACCTGCCCCTGCACGGTGTGGGCAATCGTGTACGGATGCAGGTTCTGAATGCATCCCTGCCCCACCAGCACCAGCGCACCAACAACGCAGAGCGGCAGCAGCACATACAGGCAGGCGCGCGTCGTATCGACCCAGAAGTTGCCGATCGTCTTCGATTCGCGCCGCGCGATCCCGCGCACCAGCGCGATGGCCACCGCGATGCCGACCGACGCGCTGAAGAAGTTGTGGTAGGCAAGCTGGGTCATCTGCGTGAAGTAGCTCATCACTGCTTCGCCGCTGTAGGCCTGCCAGTTCGTGTTGGTGGTGAACGATGCCGCCGTATTCCACGCCAGGAACTGCTCCACCCCATGGAAGTGCTGCGGGTTCCACGGCAGGTAATACTGCACCCGCTCCACCAGATACGTAATCAGCAGCGATACAAAACTGAACACCAGCATCGCCGCCGCGTACCCGCGCCAGCCCATCTCCTGCTCTTCGTGAACGCCCGCGATGCGGTAAATCCCCTTCTCCAGAACGCGCAGGAAGCGAAGCCGGCCTTCGAAGACGGCCGCCATATAGATCCCCAGCGGGCGCATGAGGACCAGCAGGACCACGAAATACACCGCGAATTGGAACCATCCGTTAGCGGTCATAGTCAGAATTTCTCCGGATAAAGCAGGGCCACCACCAGGTAGCCCAGCAGGCACGCAGTTATGGCAGTCACAATCATCGTTGCGATCGTCATGGTTTCTACCTCAGCTTTTCGCATCCGGCCACATACAGCAGCGCCGCTGCGAAAAACGCGACAGTGAAGGCAAGCATCAGAAGGTCGGTCATGTCTATGTCTTCATTGAATCGGCAAAGCCCCTGGCGAGGCGTAACGAAGACATAAGGAAGTCGTAAGGAGGCGGCCGGATGCGCTACTCGGGGCTGCCTTCCGGCAGAAAACGATAGCCCACCCACGGTTCCGTCTGGATGTACTCCTTCGTCCCGTTGCCCTGCAGCTTCTTCCTCAGCTGGCCCACAAACACCCTCAGGTATTCCGGTTGCTGCGCCGACTGCGCACCCCACACCGTCGTCAGCAATACCCGGTGCGTCAGCACCTTGCCGGGGTTACGCGCGAAACACACCATCAGGTCGAACTCCCGCGGAGTAAGATGCACCGGCTGCCCGCACACCTCGATCGAGTGATCCGCCGGATCCACCACAAAATCCCCGACCTCCAGCCGCTCCTCGCCCGGCCGCTCCGGCGAGCGCCGCAGCTGCGCGCGAATCCGCGCCAGCAGGTCCTGGATTCCAAATGGCTCGGTCACGTAGTCGTCGGCGCCCGCGTCCAGCGCCTCCACCTTCGCCCGCTCCTGATCCCGCACTGAAAGTACGATGATCGGCGTCTGGCTCCGCCTGCGGATCGCCTCGCACAGCTCCACGCCGCTGATGCCCGGCATCATCAGATCAGTGATCACCAGGTCCGGCTGCCACTCGGCAAACAGCCGCAGCGCCTCCTCCGGATCGTTGGCCGTGCGCACGTCGTAGCGCTGCGCCGCCAGCGATGCGCGCAGCACCCGCGTGATCTGAATCTCATCGTCCACCACCAGAATTCGTTCAGCCATACTCCAGCTTCCGCGTTATGATCGCCTGTCATGCAGAAGCATACGCCCCATCCCGGCCAGGTTGTCCTGCGCTACCTCCTGCTGACCGCGGCCGCGTTCGCGCTGGTCGCCACCTTTCGCATCGCCTGGCATGCGAATGGCACCACCGTCGCCCTGGCTTTCCTCATGCTTGTGATGCTGACGGCATCGCGCTGGCAGTTGCGCTACTCGGTCTACCTCTCGGTGCTCTGCACGGTTCTCTATAATTTCTTTTTCCTGCCGCCGGTCGAACGCCTCACCGTTGAGGATCCCCGCAATTGGGTCGCGCTGGCTGCATTCCTCGCCTGCAGCGTCCTCGTCAGCCATCTCTCCAACCAGGAGCACCTGCAGGCAGAAACCGCCGAACAGCGCCGCCGCGAGGTGGAGCGCCTCTACGACTTCAGCCAGCACCTCCTGCTCCAGGACGATCCCCATCAGGCCGCTCGCGCCACTCCCTCCGCAGCAGCCGCCGCCTTTGGCTTCCGGGCTGTGGCTCTCTATGTGCGCGGAGACGACACCGTCTATTCCTCCGATCCGGAAAGCGAAATCCCTCCCGCCGTCGACCTCAAGCTCGCCCTCGGACCGCCCGAATTCGGAACCCTGCTCCGCGACGGCTTCCGCATCATTCCCCTCACCCTCGGCATGCGCTCCGCCGGCGTCCTGGCCGTCACTGAGTCCGGCTATTCGCCCCAGGTCTACGAAGCCATCGGCACCCTGGTCGCCATTGCGCTGGAACGCGCCGCCGCTCTGGCCCAGAGCAGCCGCCTCGAAGCCTCCCGCGAGAGCGAGCGTCTCCGCAGCGCCCTGCTCGACTCCGTTACTCATGACCTGCGCACCCCGCTTACTTCCATCCGCGCCGCCGCCACAACCCTGGTCAGCCACCCCGATCTCCCCCAGCCCGAGCGCATGGAGCTTGCCGCCGTGGTGGACGAGGAGAGCGCGCGCCTCGACCGCCTCATCGGCCAGGCCATCGAGATGGCCCGGTTCGACGCCGCCGCCGTCACCCTCCGCCGCCAGCCCCAGGACGTCCGCGAGCTCATCGAGACTACCCTGGAGGAAATGGGAAATCTGCTCCGCGACCGCCCCGTCGAGATCGCCGTTGCCGATGGTCTTCCTCCGGTCCCCATGGATCGCGAACTGATTCGCCGGGCGCTGCGGCATGTGTTGGAGAATGCCATCCGCTACTCCCCGCCCGGATCGGCTATCACCATCGCCGCAAAACCGGAGGACTATCGGCTGCTTATCGAAGTGGCCGATCAGGGGCCCGGTATCGACCCCGAAGAGCAGCCCTTCGTCTTCGACAAATTCTTCCGCGGCCGCCACAGCCGCGCGTCGCAGAAAGGCACAGGCATGGGTCTGGCCATCGTCCGGGCCATCATGGAAGCGCACGCCGGCGGCATCAGTCTCGTCAGCCGCCCGCCGCAAGGCTCCCGCTTCACCCTCTGGTTGCCGCTGCACGCCGAGCAGGCCGTTCAACCCTCCAGCCTGAAGAGCCCTACCGCCTCAAACTGACCGCAAAGCTGCGCAGCGCTTCCAGAATTCCTCCGGCAGCGCCCGAGCCGATGGCCTTACCGGCCAGAACCACGCCCTCTTTCAGATCTTCCGCAAGGCCCGCCGCCTGCAGCGCTGCGGCGGCATTCAGCAGCACAATGTCGAGTCGCGGGCCGCGCTCCCGGCCGGCGAGAATCGCCTCCAGAATCACGGCATTGCCTTCCGGCGTGTCGCCTCCCTGCAAATGCCCCAGCGGCGCGTGCGCCAGCCCCGCGTCTTCCGGATGGATGAGCTGCGGAACCACTTCCCGCCCCCGCCCGCCGCGCGTATCCAGCACCAGAATCGTGTCGGTTGCCGAAAGCGCAATTTCGTCGATGCCATTCCGCGCATGCACCACACGCCCAAAGCGGATGCCCAGCTGCGCCATGGCTCCCGCAACCACCTCCAGCCGGTCCCGAGCAAAAACACCCATCACCTGCGCCGGCGCTCCCGCCGGATTCGTCAGCGGCCCGGCCAGATTGAAGATCGTCCGGAACCCCAGCGCGCGGCGGATCGGCTGTACCCGCTTCATCGCCGGATGCAGCGCCGGCGCGTACAGAAA
>DAHVZZ010000468.1:0-8145 GCA_027323785.1 Acidobacterium sp.
AGGAAGCGGAGAGTTCGGCTGCGGGCTCGATGTTCCGGGACTTTGCTACAACGTGGTGCAAAACAACCTCGTCAGGCTGGCTCTGCTGGCAGGTGCGAAGATGGCCGACCAACTGGGATACGGCGCTCGCTCTGCGGCCTACCGTTCGTCGGCGAAGAACCTCGGGAAGGCGATGGCGAAGTACCTGGTGGCCCGGGATGGCGCGTGGATCTGGTGCATCAATCCAAAGACGATGAAGCCCGTTCCGAGCGTGCTGAATGCGCCGGGGAACAAAGGCATTGGGTCCATTGACGGGGTCGCTGCGATGTCTGCCGATGTGCTGGGTTTCAGGCCGCTGGCGGAGACATGGCCCGCGGGGGCCGAACCCAGCGAAAAGACGCTGGAGCACCTCTATAGCACTCCTTTGCGCCGGGAGGAGTTCAACCGCTATGGCGAATGGACGCAGTTCGACATTCTGGCCGGAGGGTATCTCACGAGTCCTTCCTACGGCCAGGGATACGCGATCCAGACGATGTTGCTTCTGGACAAGCTGGACATGGCCGGGAAGGCGTTGTCCTGGTTGGCCGGGGCCACGTATCGTCCCATTCCGCAGTACAAACTGCATCGCGCTTCGCCGTATTACTTCTACGAGAGGATGTACCCACCGAACGCGGTGGGAAAGATTCGACTCGCGGAAGGCTGTGGCGCGCTCAATCTCGTTAACGTTTCCGAGCCGCTGAAGGTTTCGCGCATGATGCTGGGAGTCGACGATTCCTCGCGGCGGACAACGCGCATTGTTCCGCGCCTGCCTCCCGGCTGGACGGGGGTTACGGCGCATCACTGGCCGATTCTGACAACGCACGGCGTGGTGAGAGCGGATATTGCCTTCAGGAAGGTGGGATCGGGCAGCGAGTTGACGCTGAAGCTCGATCCGGGACAGAAGATCGGGAGGCTGGCAGTTCGCCTGCCCGAACACGGCAAGTATGTGTGGGTGGAGAGAACCAATGTCCGGTCGGCTCATCTGGCGACGAAATAGCCGCGGCCACGCCATGCCCGCGGCTCCGCTGAACGATGAGCGCGCCGCGTTCCGGCCATGCATCAGGAGCAGACGTAACTGATGGCGACAGGATAGCCGCGATTCGAACGGCGATATTCCCGATTGCAAGGCGTTCATCAAGAGGCCCTTATACCTCATCATCAAGAGCGGAGATCCTGCGATGACTCATGTATCGAGACGCAATCTGCTGGCTGGTCTGGGAGCGGCCAGCCTCGGAGTGCTCGGAGAAAAATGCGGAGCGAGTTCCCTGGGGGGAAATGCGTCTCCTCGGCCCACCACGACCGGCAGCGAGACGCCGCCCGATGAGACCACACCGGCATACGGAGCCACCGAACGGAGCGAGGACGAAAAGCGCCTGCTTGCGTACATCGGCAAAATGGGGCCGCAACTCCTGCGTCCCGCGGAGGGAGTGCTCCGCCATCCGAGCATCTCGCCCAGCCTCGCGGGAGATGCCTACAGCACGCAATTGTGGGACTGGGACACGTTGTGGACAGCGCGCGCGCTTTTCGAGCTGAGCATGCTGCAGGGCGACAGCGCGCTGAAGGAGCGCGTGAAGCGGCACGCTGCCGGCAGCCTGCTGAATTTTCTGGATCATCAGTCGCCGGATGGACGTATTCCGATGATGATGGAGACCTCGAACCCCGATCCTTTTGGGTGTTTGAAGCCCCTTGCGCCCGACTACAGAAATCAGGCCAAGCCGGTGATGTGCCAGCTGGCGCTGCTGGTCGCGGACAGGACCGGGGATGTGGAATGGCTGAACCCGGTCTTCGATCGGCTGCTGCTGTTTCTCGATTCGTGGAAGGCGGGCAACGAATCGCAGACAGGATTGCTGGTTTGGGGAGACGATGTTGCCATCGGTGACGATAACGATCCGACGACTTACGGGCGGCCGTTTTTCTCGTCGGCGAACCTGCTGCTGAATTCTCTTTATTATCAGGACCTGTCGGCCGCAGCGGAGCTGGCGACGCGGCTGAAGCGCACCGCGGATGCCGGGCGGCTTCGGGCCGCCGTGCAAAAGCAGGGAGAGTGCATTCAGAAATACTGCTGGGACCCGCGCGACCGCTTCTATTACACGGTCGATGTTCAGTGCGTGGATCACAGGAACCAGTTGCTGGCAGGATTTCATCAGGGCATGGCCATGTCGTGGAAGTGCCTGCCGCTGCGCATCCAGATGTTCACGGGCTTTCTGCCCATGTGGTGCCAGTTGTCGACGAAAGAGCAGGCCGCGGATCTGGTGAAGCTGCACTACCTCAATCAGGAGACATTTAACGCGGCATACGGGGTCCGTTCACTGTCGAAGCAGGAGACAATGTTCTCGCTGGTTTTCAGCGGGAATCCGAGCAACTGGCTGGGGCCGGTGTGGATTGTCGCGAACTACTTCGTGTGGAAGGGCCTGCGGAGTTATGGATACACGAAGGAAGCTCAGATACTGGCGGACAAGACTGTCCGGCTGCTGGCCAACGATCTGGCGACTCAGGGGTCCTTCAACGAGTACTACGATCCGGACACAGGCCGTCCGCTCAGCCACAAGGGGTTTCTGGACTGGAACATGCTTGTCCTTGAAATGATGAGTGCACGCCCGTGATGCGCCGCCAATTGTCCTATCCCAGAGAAGGGGTGGCTGGGCGCTTCGCGGGGATGAATCGCCAGGCGGCGGGCCGACTGACGATTCCGCGGGTAGTAAGCCTGCAGGGATGGCGCGAGGGAGCTGCTCCTCCGGCTGAACGGATTGATTGCAAGGCGTCATTTGCCCGGTTTGCATCCGGTTCCGGGATGTACCTTGACACTTCTATATATCGGCGCTTAACATTCGCAGACGTGTCACCTCACTGAAACTATTTCACCTGTGAAATTTGGTGTTGCGGCCAGTGTTTCCCCGGTTCTTCAGTCTGGCCAGCAGCGACGGGAAGGTTGAGGCAATGGAATCCAGACGAAGCGCCATATTGCGCCAGCGGACATTCTGTTCCGGAAACCCCTTCCGCGTCACGCAACACGAGGCATGCTCGAAAGGGGATGTTCTCCAAGGCAGCGGCACAGGACCGATGCGGCGGCGACCTGAACCCGGGCAAAGGAAAAAGCAGACTTCCGGTCACGGGCCGCTGCAGGACCGGAACCAGGATAGCGAAAGCAACAACCGAAACCCCATAAAGGAGATTGCGGAATGAAACACCCCTTCAGGAGGCTCGCTGCCACGCTTCGCAAGTGCCCGGCAATCGCAATTGCCCTGGTGCTGCTGGCGGTGGCGCCGTGCGCTCACAGTCAGAAGATCACAGCGTCGTTTGGCGGAACGGTGTACGACCCGCACCATGCGGTGATCCCGGGCGCCAAAGTACAGATTGAAAACAACGGCACAGGCAGGATCCGCAGTGTGAAAACCAGTGCGGCAGGCCTGTTCAATTTTCCGTTGCTGAATCCGGGTACGTACACGCTCACGATCTCAGCCAATGGATTCAAGACGCTGGTGCGCAACGGCATCACTCTGCAGGTGGATCAGTCCACGTCTCTGAATTTCACGCTGCCGCTCGGCTCAACCGCCGAGACGGTCACGGTGACCGGCGCCCCTCCGCTGCTGGAGACGCAAAGCTCAACCGTGGGAGAGGTGATCCCCACGAAAAGCATCCTGGATCTGCCTCTCAATCAGCGCAACGTCTATTCGCTCATTCTGCTGGCGCCGGGGGTAACCGGGTCGGTGGGCAGCAGCTTCAGCGGAATGGACTTCAGTGTGGACGGCGGCCGGGCCGGGACCACGGATGTCCTGATCGACGGCGTTCCGTCGTCGCCGCCCACGGACGGATTCAATACGCTGACGATCTTTCCCTCGGTGGATGCGACGAAGGAATTCAAGGTGATGACCACCAACTACTCGGCGGAATTCGGGCTGAGCGGCGGCGGTATCATCAACGTGATTTTCAAATCGGGGACGAACCATTTTCACGGGAGCCTTTACGAATTCAACCGCAACTCCGCGCTGGACTCGAACTACTATTTCAATAACCAGCATCATGTACCGCTGCCGAACTTCAATCGCAATCAATTCGGTTTCAGCCTGGGAGGGCCCGTATGGATTCCGAAGGTGTATAACGGGCGGAACCATCTGTTCTTCTTCACGGACTACGAAGGGCTGCGGCAAAATACAGCGACCAGCATGCTGACCACGGTTCCCACAGTGGCGGAAAGAGCAGGCAACTTCTCCGGAGATACGACCTCAACGGGGCAGCCGATCACGATCTACGATCCGCTCACCAGCAAGCTGGTGGATGGGACCTGGACCCGGCAGCCTTTTCCGAACAACACCATTCCGTCGTCGCGGTTCGATCCGGTTGCGAAGAACATTCTGAAGTATTTCCCGCTGCCGAACACGCCGGGCATCAACGGGACGAACATCGACAACTACTTTGCGGCGGGTTCCTCTCCGTACAACATCAACCAGTACGACATCAGGGCTGACGCGGACATCGCCAACAACCAGCATCTCGATGTTCGGTACTCCTTCCGGAATTCAACCCAGTCGTCGGCTCAGCTGTTTCCCGCGGCGATCGCCATCGCGCAAAATGCCTACACGGAGATTCAGAAGGCGGCATCGGGGGAACTGGATTACATGTATGCGAGGAGCCCCAATTCCACATGGGAATTCCGCTTTGGCCTGGCTCACCTCTACTTCATCATTCACACGCGCGCGGACGGTTTTAATCCGACGACTCTCGGGTTCCCGTCCTACATTGCCACGCAGGCGCTCCATTACTCGGCCAATTCGCTGACCTTCCCGGGGATCGGTCCTTCGGGATATGTCGGCCTCGGAGACGGCGGGAATCTCGGCAAGGGGCAGCTGGGAATTCTGGGCGATACGTGGATGCTGGACAATACGCGAACCTATTCGCGGCAGACGCTGAGCTTTGGCGCAGAGGTCAGAGTGTATGCCAACAATGCCGACCAGAACGGCCGGTCGACGGGTTCCTTTGGATTTGGTCCGAACATGACGCAGGGGCCGAACGCATTGAAAGCATCGCCGACCGCCGGAGACGGATTTGCATCGTTCCTGCTCGGCATCGGCGGCGGAGACCTGACGCACAACTTCAAAATTATCGACACGGTGAGCCAGTACATCGGCGCGTATGTGCAGGATGACTGGCGCCTGACCGACAACTTCACCGCCAATCTCGGACTTCGGTATAACCTCTTCATCCCCAGGACGGAGCGGCACAATCGGATGACGTGGTTCAACACCACGGTGGCCTCACCGCTTACCGGGCTGCCGAATCTTCACGGTGGCATTGAATATCCGGGCACCAACGGAAATCCGCGCCAGGCGACGAAGACGTACTTTAAGAACTTCGCGCCACGAATCGGATTCGCGTACACTCCGTGGTCGAAGATCGTGGTTCACGGGGGCTTCGGCATCTTCTACGCTCCCACGGCGAACGAGGCGGCGGCGAGCGTGGAGCCGACAGGCTACAGGACGGACAGCCCGTACCTGGGCACGCTGAACGGCGTCACTCCGAACAACTATCTCTCCAACCCGTACCCCGGAGCATCCTTCATTCCGGTCACCGGCAGTTCGCAGGGCCTGATGACGAGCACGGGAGCCGGAGTCGTGAGCCAGTCGAGGCGGTCGCCGACTCCATATACGGAAAACTGGAATCTCGGATTCCAGTATCAATTCCTTCCCAACTGGCTTCTGGGTGTTCGCTATGTGGGCAACCACGGGGTCCAGTTGCTCTATAACGCTCAGCTGAACCAGCTGCCCGACGCCGACCTGGCGCTGAAGGGCAAGCTTTTGGCTGTGGTTCCCAATCCGCTGGCGGGAAAGGTGGAGGCACAGGGCCCGCTGTACGGACCGACAACGCAGGCTCGGTATCTCATGACACCGTATCCGCAGTTCACGGGAATCCAGATTGCCAATGCGTCGGGAGCGGTTTCCCGGTATGACGCGCTGCAGATGCAGGTGCAGCGGCAATTCAGGAAGAACTTCATGGTGATGGTCGGATTCACCGAGGAAAAGTCTTTCGACGACTGGCCAACCAACAATGGAAACGTGGCGGGCTATGGCAAGGTCTATCAGGATGCCAGCATTCCGCTCGACAAGGACATGTACAGCCTCTCTGCTTCGGATGTACCGCGCATCCTGCATGCGAGCTTTATCTATGGCCTTCCGTTTGGACGCGGGCAGCTGCTGGGCGCGCACTGGAATCGTGCCGTGAATGCGCTGCTGGGTGGCTACCAGATCAACGGCATTTTCAGTGCGGAAACGGGAACACCGCTCGGATTCGCGGCCGCCAATGTCGCGAATATCTTCAACCCCGGCGAACGGCCGAACTGGAATGGAATGGACGCGCGCCTGCACGGAAGAGTGGAAAACCGGCTGAACGAATACTTCAATACGAAGGACTTCTCTCAGCCCGCTCCGTATACCTTCGGCAACATGCCGGCGACCTCGTCGGAACTCCGCACGCCGGGTGGCAGGAATCTCGACGTGTCGCTGTTCAAGACCTTTGCCCTCCACCACGGACAGAGTGTCGAGGTTCGCGGGGAGGCATTCAACGTCTTCAACACGCCACAATTTGGTGGTCCCAACACGAACGTCAGTTCGGGCGCGTTCGGAACCATCGGCGGAACGGTCAATTCTCCGCGGCAGATGCAGCTGGCCGTGAAGTTCCTGTTCTGATAACCCGAGCGGCCGGTCCCCCGGGGGCCGGCCGCTCCCAACCCAACCAGCGACAGCCAGGAACGATGGATTCCTGGCGCGCAACCGGCAGCCGCTCGCGCGGCGCCAACGATTTCCTCTTCGAGCTGGAGTGTGACCCATCCAGGCGGGATCCACGATGGCATCCCGAGGATGCGCCCGTGGGGCATATCCTCGCAGGTGAGCAAAACAGAAAGGCTGGTTTCATGTCGAAGTTGAGCGGAGGAAGACTGCTGTCTCTCCGATCGGGGTTGAAGGCTATCGTGGCGGTTGTGGCGCTTGCCGTTACGGCGGGGGCGGGGAATGCTCACGCGCAAAAGCCGAAACTTGCTGCTACTCCGCCTATGGGCTGGAACACATGGTACGCGTTTGGGTGTCATGACACGGAAGCCGAAGTGAAGGCCGCCGTTCGAGACATGGCGGCCAACGGCATGCGAGCCGCCGGGTACAGGTATGTGAGTCTGGATGACTGCTGGCAGGGCAAGCGCGATGCGAACGGGTACATCCATTCGAACAGCCGCTTTCCGGATATGGCAGGTCTGGGGCGCTACATCCACAGCCACGGATTCAAGTTTGGCATCTACTCGTCGCCCGGGCCTAAAACGTGCGGTGGATTCCCCGGAAGCTATGGGCATGAAAAGCAGGATGCCGAGACGTATGCGAAGTGGGGAGTCGACTTTCTGAAATACGACTGGTGCAGCGCCGGCCAGGTCTATAAGCCGAATCAGATTCAGCTGGCCTACGAGAAGATGCACCGGGCCATCCTCGCCACCGGACGTCCAATGATCTATAGCCTGTGCGAATATGGCGTGGATGCGCCGTGGACGTGGGGACCGAAGGTTGGCGCCAATCTGTGGCGGACCACCGGGGACATCAGCCACAAGATCGGCTTTGAGGAATATGATCGCATGATGTTTGTCGGCTTTGGCCAGGATGGTCTGCAGCGTTACGCCGGGCCAGGCCACTGGAACGATCCGGACTTCCTGCAGATAGGAAATCGCGGGCTGGATTTGAATGCAGACAAAACGCAGATGACTTTGTGGTCGATCCTGGCCGCACCTCTGTTTTCGAGCACGAATATTGCGACGCTAACGAAGTCGCAGCTGGCCATTTTGACCAATCGCGAGGTGATTGCGATCGATCAGGATCCGGAAGGTGTTCAGGGCAAAAGGATCAGTCAGTCCGGCCCCGTGCAGGTGTGGGCGAAGCCGCTGAGCGGGGGGCGGATGGCGGTGGGACTGTTTAATGCGGGCGAGTCGACGATGCCCGTGTCGGTCAGGTTGAATCAGCTGGGGTATTCTCACCCTGTTCATGTGCGGAACGTCTGGGCGGGGAAAGATCTGGGTGTTTTGCGGGGCAGCTATACAACGGATGTACCCAGACGTGGGGTTGTGCTGATTGAAATCCAGTGAGGGCTGCGGCATCGGAT
>DAHVZZ010000470.1:0-2108 GCA_027323785.1 Acidobacterium sp.
GCCCGCTTCAGGATCGTGCCATTGTTACACTGGACAACGTGGCAGAATATCACGTCGAAAACTTCGGATGCCGCGCCAGCCGTGCCGACGGCGAGGCGATTGCGGCGACCCTGCGCCGCCAGGGTCTCGATCCAGCCGATGATGCTGCCGCAGCCGATGTTGTTATTGTAAACACCTGCAGCGTAACCGCCGAGGCGGATCGGCAGGCGCGTGCGTTTCTTCGCCGGGTCCGCCGCCGGAATCCGGATGCACGCGTGGTCGTGACCGGCTGCTACGCCCAGCGCGCTCCGGAGGAACTGGCCGCTCTGGCGGAGGTGGATGCCGTGGTCGGCAACAGCCATAAGGGCATGGTGGCCGGGATTGCCGCCGAATTTGCCGCCGGGCGTGCCCGCCCTGCGGCAGCCCCTTCGGCGCATGATCCGGCCGGTACCGGGTTGGTGCCGGTGGCTGCGCTGGCGCCTGGCATTTTTCACGATGACAGCTTTGCTCATACCGAACTTTCGCTGCTGCCGTTTGCCGCTGACGCCCGGCAGACGCGGCCCAACCTGAAAGTGCAGGACGGGTGCGGGAACCGCTGTTCGTTCTGCATTATTCCAACCACCCGCGGGCCCAGCCGCTCGATTGCGGCCGATGTCTGTCTCGACAGCGTGCGGCGCTTCGTGGATGCGGGCGGGCAGGAGCTGGTGCTTTCGGGCATCAACCTGGGCCGCTGGGGACGCGACCTGCAGCCGGCTCAGCGCTTTGAGGAGCTGGTGGAGGCAATCCTGCGCCGCACCGCTTTGCCGCGCCTCCGCCTCAGTTCCATCGAGCCGATGGACTGGTCGCCGGAACTGATGGCGCTTTACAGGGAATTCGCCGTAGGCGAGCATCCGCGGCTGGCGCGGCACGCGCACCTGCCTCTGCAGTCAGGATCGGACACCATTCTGCGCCGCATGCACCGGCGCTATCGTCCGTGGCATTACGCGGAACGGATGGCGCGGATTCGCGCGCTGCTGCCGGAGGCGGCGATCGGCGCGGACGTGATGGTCGGGTTTCCCGGAGAGACGGATGCGCTCTTCGCGGAGAGCTACCGATTCATCGCGGAGCAGCCGTTTACGTATCTGCATTTGTTTCCCTTTTCGGCGCGGCCGGGGACGCCGGCGTGGGAGCTGCATCGGCTGCATCCCGTGCCGGTGGCCGCGGTGAAGGAGCGGATGGCGTCACTGCGGGTGCTGATGGAGGAGAAATTTCGTGCCTTCCGCGCGCAGTTGATCGGGAGCAGTGTCTCGGCGGTGACCGTGGAGACGGACGAGGGCGGCGCGACGACCGAGGCGGTCACGGACCATTTTCTGAAGCTGACTTTGGATACGCCGGTTGTGCCGAATCGCCTGGTGACGGCGCGGGTGAGTGGGCTGACAGAAGAGGGGATTTGCGGAGGGCTGGGCGATTCGGCCGGCTCACAGGCAGGATGTTACGCCGAGGTAACTGCAGCTCGATAACAGAAGGCCCCATTACCGATGCTGGAAAATGGATCAATTCCTGGGCGAAACAATCAGCATCCAATTTCAAAGCATTGCTATACTGAATTGCCGCGCGGTATCGCCGCGCTGAAGGAGAAGAAACCATCGATAAGCGTTCTGCGAAGCAGTTTGTCCGCATCAACGAGCGAATTCGCGCCCGCGAAGTGCGTGTGATCGACGAACAGGGAGAACAACTCGGAATACTGGCTCCATTTGAGGCCCTCAAAATCGCCCGTGAGCGTGGTCTGGACCTCGTGGAAGTTTCGCCAACCGCTGTTCCTCCCGTCTGCCGTATTCAGGATTACGGCAAATTCCTTTACGAAAAAGAGAAGAGCGACCGCGCCGCCCGGAAGCGCCAGAAGATCATCACCGTGAAGGAAGTGAAGTTCTCGGTGACCATCGACAACCACGATTACGAGACGCGCCGCAACCAGGCGATCCGTTTTCTGCAGGAAGGCGACAAGGTCAAGGCATCGCTGCGCTTCAGGGGCCGCCAGATGGCCCACCGCGAACTGGGATACGCGATTATCAACCGGCTGATTCAGGATGTGGGCGAGCTGTGCGTGGTTGAGTTCATGCCACGCATGGAAGGGAACACCCTGCACGCGA
>DAHVZZ010000505.1:0-6618 GCA_027323785.1 Acidobacterium sp.
TGCCCCCGGCTTACCTGCCCGAATACGGCAGGCACTATGTCGAGGGCTCCTTCCGCTATGCGTCCACGCAGCTGTATGTAAATCGCGGCATTGGCGCCATCGGTGTCCCCTTCCGGCTCAACTGTCCGCCGGAAATCACTCTCTTTACGCTGATCTGAAAGAGCGAAGCAAGTCCATGCATCTTCCTCTCAAGTTTCGAATCGTCGCGGCGGTTGCGCTGTTCACTACAGTCCTTGGCGTGTACTCCGCCAAATCCTGGCCCGCTTCCGAAACTGGCACCAACTTCGAGATGTATTACACGGCCGCCTGCCTCGTTCGCAGTGGCGCGAGCGCACAGATTTATGAAGTCATTCCTCCGGACCAGAACCCGCAGCAGATTTTCGCGAATCCGCGCTCGCTCTTTGCCCAGACGGCACGGGCACATGGGATTTCAAGGATCAGCCTCTACGTCTACCCGCCCACCCTGGCTGATCTCATTGTTCCCCTGGCTCTCCTGCCGCCTTCCTCGGCGCTGCTTCTGTGGAACGGATTCCAGGTCCTCATGGTGATCGCGCTCGGCCTGATGCTGACCCGCATGCTCGGCATCGACTTCCGCGGTGCGGCAGTCGCCACCGCGGCCTTCCTCCTGCTGTTTCGCCCCACCCTCAACACTTTTCACTGGGGGCAGGTCACCATTCTGCTCGCATTTCTCCTGGTTCTCGGATTGTGGCTGTACTCTCGCGCACACAGGACCGCCGCTGCCGTTCTGTTTGCGCTGGCGATTGCCATCAAGCTGGAGCCTGTCGTCATTGTGGTTCCGCTCATCGCGTGGCGCGACTGGAAAACCCTTCGTTCGCTGGCGCTCTGTGGCGTCCTTCTGTTTCTCGGTCTGTGGAGCATCAACGGCGGGAGCGCGCTCAGCCTCTATTTCCTCCATCAGCTTCCCGCCATGTCCAGCGGAATATCGGCCGATGTCAACCGATCCCTGGGCAATCTCTTCTACACCTGGCTCGGCGGCGCGCATCCTGTCCTCTCGCCGCGCGGACTGTCCTGGTTGGTGCGCGCGCTGTCGGCACTTATCCTCTGCTATGCCGGATGGCTGAGCCGCATCACGCCCGGCCTTCCATCGGTCAGCCGGCGGCAGTTCGAGATCGGCATGGTCTTTCTGCTCTTCGCCTGCTGCCTCTCTCCCTACTCGTGGTTTTACAACTGGGCCCTCACCGCGCCCGTCGTGATCATGCTCTTCAGGAGAGCATGGGATGGCCGTGCGGACACCATCGAGACAGCTCTGCTGGCTGCGTTTCTGCTGTCGCTCACCACTTCAAAGTTCCAGATGGCAATGATTACGCCTGTTGTTGGCGTGGTCCTCGGTATCGTCGTCCTGCGCCGGATGCGGCTTGAGCAGAACCTGGCGGAAAACACAGCCCCAGCGGCACTGGCCGGCGCCACGGCCTCATGAAAGTGTGCGAATCATGATGCCGCATCCAGCACTCACCGTATCGTTCGATTCGCTCCAGGAGAACTCTGCCGCCGCGGCCAAGCCTGCGGCGTTCTCGGGTGAGCGGGTGCCGGTTCTGGACGGAATCCGAGGCATCGCCATCCTGCTTGTGATGTCCTTTCACTTTTGGATTGTGGGCATCGCAGGGCGCAGCAGGCCATGGGAACGCGTCTACGGCGATGTGGCGGGAATGGGCTGGATCGGCGTCGATCTCTTCTTCGTCCTCTCTGGCTTCCTGATTACCGGCATTCTCTACGATTCGCGGAACGCGCTCCACTACTTCCGGGTTTTTTACGGACGAAGAACCCTTCGTATCTTCCCTCTCTACTACGGCGCGCTCGCATTCTTCTTCCTCATCGGTCCGTTCATTCTGGCGCATCTTCACGTCTCCACCCTGGAGGGCATGCAAAGCGCCGATGCCGCGAAGTTCTTCTCCTGGACCTATCTCCTCAACTGGTACGAAGGGGCTCGGGGATGGAACGCCGTCGCGCATCCGCTGCAGCACTTCTGGTCGCTCGGGATTGAAGAACAGTTCTATCTGCTATGGCCGCTGCTGGTTCTAAAGCTCGCGCGTCGCCGCCTCATCGGCGTCTGCGCCGGTCTCATTGTGCTGGCCTTCGTGCTGAGAACCATTCTGTACTGCATCCATCTGCCCATTGCCTCCTACACCTGGACCCTCTGCCGCGCCGACTCGCTGGCCATCGGAGCCGTCGTGGCTCTGGCAGCGCGCGACCCCGAAGACTGGCAAAGGCTCCTGAAGTGGGCGCGGCGTCTGGCGCTGCCCGCCCTTGCCGCCATCATCCTCGGCAGAGTCCTCAACCCTCGCTGCGCAGTCGGTCCGGGCGACACCCCGACGTTCTTCATGAACACCTTCGAGCTCACCCTGGCCGGAATCTTCTTCGGGTCATGGATCGCAATCGCCGTCGCCTCGCGAGGGCAAACTCCAGGCCATCGCCTCCTGGCTTTGCCTGTCCTCCGCTTTTTCGGGAAATACAGCTACTGCCTTTATGTCTGCCACCTTCCCATCATCGTGGTCTTCGCAAAGGCGGGACTGAACTGCGGGCATCTCGTCCCCCTCCTGCACAGCGAGCTGCTTTCCGTCGCAGCTGTCGATGGAATTGCCCTCGCTGTCTCCATTGCGGTTGCGATGGCGAGCTGGCACCTCTATGAGAAGCAGTGGCTGAAGCTCAAAAATCTTCGTGCCCCGCAGCGTCCCCACCAGCTCCCCACCCCAGCCTGTTCGCTCGGCTACCGAGGCTAGTCCAATGTCAGAGCCGCTTTTCAGCATCGTTATCGCCTGTTACAACCACCAGAAATTCATTCGCGAGGCCGTGGACTCGGTTCTGCGGCAGCAGCATGCCGGCGTCGAAGTGATCGTCGTCGACGACTCGTCCAGCGACCGCTCTGTCGAAATCCTGAAGTCCTGCGGCGACTCCATCCGTCTCGAATGCCTGCCCGTCAATCGCGGCGTCGGCGCGGCCCGCAACCATGGCGCATCGGTTGCCGGCGGCAGGTACCTGATCTTTCTCGATGGAGACGACGCATTGACCCCATGGGCTCTCAGCGTGTACAGCCGCATCGTCCGGGAAACCAGTCCGGCCATCATCCTGGGGCGATGTTCGTTGTTCTCCGGCGATCTGCCAAAGCTTATAACCGCTCCCGGGCGCGGTATTCAGTTCGTCGAGTACGGAAGCTTCCTGGATAAGGACCGGCCCTGGGTCTATAACACCAGTTCGCTGGTCGTTGAGCGCGCGGCATTTATGGGAGTCGGCGGCTGGTCGCCCGAAATCTTCCACCAGGATATTCAGGATCTCCTGAACAAGCTTTCCGTCGCCCACAAAACCGACCTGGTTCTGGCGCCCGCCACGGTCTTCTATCGCATGCATACAACGAATGCCGTGCGTCAGGTCGGCCGCTTCATCGATGGTGTCGACCTGCTGCTGGCAAAAGCCAGGCAGGGCGCGTATCCCGGCGGCCGCGCAGTGCAGGTGAAAAGATCGGCATGGTTTGGCGGCCTCACTCTGTACTGGTTCAAACAGGGAATGCGCAAGGGGCCCATCTGGGGCGCTCTCAGGCTCTTCATCGGAAATTCCTGGATGGTGGCCCTCGCCGCGCTCCGGAGAACCGTCGCGTTCGTCGCCGGTCGAGAGCGCGTACACGTCCTGGCTCTGAGCCCGGATGGCGCGGAAGCTCCAGGCGGTTCCGATCCCGCGCGCGTTAACCGCGGGACTGTGGATAGCGACTATCAGCTGGCCGCGTGCAAAGCCGTAACCGCGAGCCGGCAACAAAGGAAGGAAGCATGAACATCGGAATCATCGGTTGTGGATTTACCGCTGACCATTACCTTTTCTGCCTGAAGTGGCACCCGTTTCTCAAAGTTATCGGCGCGGCCGACCGGGATCAGCAGCGTGCCGCCACCTTCTGCAGTCACCATGCCATCAGGCAATATCCCAGCCTCGAAGAAATGCTGGCCGACGACAACATTCAGATGGTTCTGAACCTGACGAATTCAACCAGCCATTACGAAACCTCGAAGGCATGTCTGAATGCCGGCAAGCATCTCTTTACGGAGAAGCCTCTCGCCACCGACTTTGCCCAGGCGCAGCAGCTCGTTCAGCTCGCCGACGCGAAAGGCCTGTACTTCTCCGCCGCGCCCTGCAACCTGCTCGGCGAAACCGCCCAGACCCTCTGGAAGGCGCTGCGCAAGCGGGAAATCGGCGACGTCCATGTCGTTCTTGCCGAGCTCGATGATGGTCCCTTCCATCTGGCCGAGCCGAATACCTGGCGCTCCGAATCGGGTGCGCCCTACGACTACCGCGAGGAGTTCAAAGTCGGTGTCACCGTGGAGCACTCCGCTTACTATCTCAGCCTCTTCGCCGCCTTCTTCGGACCGGCGAAGACCATCACGCCCTTCTCGGCCTGCGTGTGGCCGGATCGGCCGGTCTCTCCCGGCGAGCGCCTGAGCTTAACCACGCCCGACTTTTCCGTCGCCTGCATCACCTTCGAATCCGGCGTCGTGGCGCGCCTCACCTGCAGCCTGGTTTCTCCGTTCAACCATGAGCTGAAGATCGTCGGAGATACCGGTGTGATCACCGTCAACGAATGCTGGAATTACTCCGCGCCCGTCTATCTCGACCGCTTCTCGTCCCTTCGCTATCGCGCGGAAAGATACGCCATCAGCAAAGAGCACCCGTTCATCAAAAATCTTCTCAGCAAGCACCCCAGAGTCTACCCGCCGGTCCGAAAAGCAAATATCAGGAAGCGCTATGCCCGCTATCACATGGATTACGGCCGCGGCATTGCCGACCTGGCCCACGCCATAGAAAACCACCGCCCGCCGCGGCTGCCCGCCGACTTCTGCCTGCACCTCACCGAGCTGGGCTTAGCCATCCAGAAAGCCGACGCCGCACCCTATCGCGTGAAAACCACCTTCAAGCCCCTGCAGCCGCTCGATGAAGCCGGCCTCAAAGAGCTGATCCCTCCAGGCTGGTAAGCAGTCGCCGCCCCACCTCGTCACCCGCTCTGCCCCGGAGATCCTCGCCATGAACACACAAGCCACCGCACTGCCCGGCGTATTCCTCGTTCATTCCCCGCCATCCGGCATCAGCCGCACCGCGCTGCCATCAAGCCTCCAGCCCTCAGCCTCGCGCGCGCCGGCCACCTGGGCGCAGATCAGCTTTGAGATCGCGCGGCTCAACGTCATTCGCGGAATCCACTATCAGCTCGCCAGTCCGCAGGGGCGTCTCGTCGGAGCCGTGCTCGGCAAATCGCTCCACATCGCCATCGATCTGCGCCGCAGCTCCTCCTGGTTCGGCATGTATCTGGCGCAGTTGCTCACCGCCGAAAAGGGAGAAATGCTCTGGATCCCCGAGGGCTTCGGCCATGCGTGGATGGCGCTGACCCGTTGTGTCGCCGTTGTCTGCGGAGCCACCAGTTCCGACTGCAGTGCCGCGCGCCGCACCATTGCCTGGAACGATCCCGATCTCTCCATCCCCTGGCCCTCTGCCCCGCAAAACGCCATCCTGTGCGACGACGATCGTCGCGGCGCTTCCTTTCGTCACGCCGAAGTCTACCCGTAGAGCAATCACTCCCAGCCATCCGATCTTCTTTGCAGATCAGAAAGAGATACCTCATGAACCCGACACCGGACCCAGCGCTCGAAAGCATCGCCAGTCGAACCCTCTCCCGCATTCACTCCCGCGCCGCGCGCATCGGCATTGTCGGCATGGGATACGTCGGCCTCCCCCTCGCTCTGCTCTTCAGCGAGGAAGGCTTTCCGGTCGTCGGCTTCGACATCGACGAATCGAAAATCCTCAAGCTCAACTCCGGCGAAAGCTACATCGCCCATCTGCCGGGCACTGAGGTGCAGGCAGCGCAGCGCCGCGGCTTTGCCGCCACCGCCGACTATGCATTCATCCAGGCGATGGACGCCGTCGTCATCTGCGTTCCCACCCCCCTCGACGAATTCCAGCAGCCGGACATCAGCTTCATCACTCGCACCGCCGCCGCCATTGCCCCGCACCTGCGGCCCGGCCAGCTGATCGTTCTCGAAAGCACCACCTGGCCCGGAACCACTGAAGAGGTTCTCATCCCGCTGCTTGAATCCGGCAATCGCGAAGGCCTGCGCGTCGAACGAAGCGAACCCGCATCCGGCCCCACGGCCCTGGCCGCTCCGCCGCTCTATGTCGCCTTCTCCCCTGAGCGAGAAGATCCCGGCAACAACACCGTCGCCCGGCGCGATGTTCCCAAAGTCGTCGGCGGAATCGGCCCTCGTTCGCGCGAACTGGCCTGCGCCCTCTACAGCTCCATCTTCAGCCGCACCGTTCCGGTTTCCTCACCGGCTGCGGCGGAGATGACCAAGCTCCTCGAAAACATCTACCGCTGCGTCAACATCGCTCTGGTCAACGAGCTCAAGCAGCTCTGCCTCCGCATGGGCCTCGACATTTTCGAGGTGATCGACGCGGCTAAAACCAAGCCCTTCGGCTTCCAGCCCTTCTATCCCGGTCCCGGACTCGGCGGCCACTGCATTCCCATCGATCCGTTCTATCTGTCCTGGAAGGCGAAGCAGTTCGACTTCCGCACTCGCTTCATCGAGCTTGCCGGCGAGGTGAATATGCAAATGCCCTATTACGTCATCGAAA
>DAHVZZ010000520.1:0-18228 GCA_027323785.1 Acidobacterium sp.
GCTCCGCATATCACGACGGACGCCCGCCAGCGGGGGTTCACCAATCTCGGTGCGGCGACGGGCGATATTCTCTTCCACTGCGGGATACCCGGTATGTGGCTTCTGCGGCAGTGCATGAGCGCCTGGGAAGAGGAGAGGTCCTGTTCGCTGGAAGCGCTGATCGACGCGGCGCAACGCTCGCCCGCGCCGGACTACCTGCTGGATTTGAGTGACGGGAGTCTGCAGCTTCCCGGCAGGATGCCCGCGCGTATCAACGACCAGCTGAGGGCGCGCGGAATCGCGCCACTTCCGGAAGGATATGAGGCTGCGCCCGCTGTCGTGAACCTGATCTTCCACAGTCTGGCGCATCGCTACGCCGCATTGCTGCGGGAAATGCGCGAGATGACGGGTAAACCTCTGGAACGTGTTTGCGTGGCGGGCGGAGGGAGCCGCAATGAGCTGCTGAACCATCTCACGGAGCGGGCTTCCGGACTGCCGGTACAACGCTGCTCCGCTGAAAGCGCAACCCTGGGAAACTTCGCCGTGCAATGGGCCAGGCTGGAAAGCGAGCAGCGGGCGATCGATTCAACTCTGCTTGTTCCCTATGCCGCACAACTGGAGAACGCCAGACCGGAGGAATAGAGCACAGGCCATGGCCCGGATGGCGACGCCGAGCCGGCTCAGAACGGCGGCAAATCAACCAACGCCTCATTCGGCCGGCAGAACGACGCCGCCGCTGTTGCAGGATGGACCCCGATGATAAAGACTGCGCTTCACCTTCGCCGCGTCCAGCTCGCCACCGCCCTTGTGTTGCTGTTCGCGCTTCAGGTCCACGCGGAGATTCGCGTGCTGCGCGTGGATCCGCACCAGACGGATCCAGCGATCGCCACCGTTCACGGTCCGCATATCGCGGTCTACGATCCTCAGGCAGCGTCGCGGCACAAGCTGCTGCTCTTTTTGCCCGGCACCGGCGCAAAGGCAGCGGGCAGCCTGCAGCTCGACAGCGCATTCGCCCGCTGGGGGTTTCATGCCATCAGCCTGGACTATGAGGACAATGTGATTGCGGTGTCCTGCGCGCACAGCATGGACCCAACGGCCTTCGGCCGCTACCGGGATGCCATTGTCACCGGCGCCAGTGTCAGCAACCAAGTCAAAGTCAACCGCGCGAACTCGATCCTCAACCGATTCACAAGGCTGCTGGTTTATCTTACCGCCCACAATCCTGGCGGCGGATGGGGCGAGTTTCTCTCCCACGGACAACCGGTCTGGAGCCGCATCATCGTTGCGGGACACTCGCAGGGAGCCGGTCATGCGGCCTACATTGGCAAGCTGTTTCGGGTTGACCGAGTGCTGATGTTTTCGGGCCCGCAGGACTATATGGACAAACTTCACAGACCTGCTCCGTGGCAGGCGAAAAGGAGCGCGACACCCGCTTCGCGCTATTTCGCCTTCCTGAATCTGAAGGACCCGTTCAACGTGCACCACCAGATCGCGAACTGCATGATGCTGATGAAGATGGCCAGGCCGAAGTTTCTGATGGTACGCCCGGGCGAAGCCATCCGCGGCCACTACCAGATTCTTGTGAACAATTACCCTACCCGGCACCACCACGCTTCGACGCTGTTTCCGCAGTTTGCAAACGTGTGGAAGTACATGGCGACAACAAAGGCCGGATAGAGAAGGAGAAAAGTGCGGCCCTCAATTCCCATGCCATTCGGCCGGCTAGCCGTACCGCACTGGATTCGATCCTGGTAACGGGTCTCCGGATCGTGCGGAGTCCATTGCCGATCGACTACTGCTCGAACATTGTGGAGGTTTGATTGAATCGACGCACATTTCATAAGCTGGCCGGGCTGGCGACGATGGGCGCACTCACTACGGATCTGAAGGCCGATGCCGAACAGGCCCACCCTCCAGGAGACGCGGGAGAAGTGGTGCTGGAAGATGATGAGCTCCTGGTGGCGTTCGACTCTGTCACCGGGGTCCTGTCGCGGATGATCTATAAGCGGACGAACTGGACGATCGAGCGGCGACCGGCGCTTGGCGCCAGCTTTCGGCTTCTGGCGCCGCTGCCCCATCGCCGGGACAACTTCGTCCTCGGAGAGAAGCAGAAGGCAGCCAGCGTGAAGAAGATCTCCGAACATGAGGTGGAGATACGCTGGGACAACGTCTGGAGCCAGCACGGAGGCATCCTGCCCATCGGGCTGACGGCCAACGTCAGCCTGTCCAAGGGGAAGCTGACGTTCGGAGCGACGCTGAATAACCGATCCAGCCTGACGGTGGAAACCATCGATTATCCCTATTTCGGCGACCTGAACGCACCTTCGCGCGACGCGCAGCTGGCAGCGCGGACGATGTCGTACGGCGATCTCGTGTTCGACGAAATCCACCCGAACTTCGCGAATGAAAAGGGCTACTGGGGAGTTACCTACCCTACGAAGACCTTCGGCTCGCAGCACAGCCTGTTCTGTCTCCTGCAGGCCGCCGAGCAGGGAGTGTACGTTCAGGTTTCCGATCCTACGCTGCCCTACTATGTGGAATACACTTTCGAGCAGCATCCCGGCCTGTTCGAAGGCAATCTGGTTCCGGAAACCGACACGATATCCGGATGGCCGGTGCACCTGAAGTTCAGGACCTGCCATTTTATCTTTGCTCACCCGAAGTCGGTGACCAGCCTTACTCCAATTGTGATCGAGGGCTATCAGGGCGACTGGCATGCCGGTGTGGATGTTTACCGCCAGTGGCGCAATACCTGGTACGTGCCCGCTGAGCTTCCGGAGTGGGCAAAGGATGTGCACTCGTGGACGATGTTGCGGATGAATACGCCGGAGCAGGATTACAGCGTTCCCTATTCGAAGGTCTTCGAGTACGGCAGGGAATATGCGGAAAACGGCGTTCGCGCGGTGCAGCTGGTGGGTTGGAATATCGGGGGCCAGGATGGTGACGACCCGAACATGAGCACCGACCCGCACCTGGGCACGTGGGAGCAGCTTCACGAGGCCATCGCCAGCGTCCAGAAGCTCGGAGTGAAGGTGATCCTGTTCGGCAAGCTGAACTGGGCCGACCTGACGACACAATGGTACAAGACACAGCTTTACAAATATCAGGCGACCGATCCCTACGGCATCCCATACCAGCACGGCGGGTACAGCTACGTAACTCCAACGCAGCTGGCACAGATCAACAACCACCGCCGGGCGGTGATGGATTTTATGGACCCGGAATATCAGAACATCGCCACCGAGCAGTTCGAGAAGGTGCTGGGGCTGGGCTCAGCCGGCTGGCTATGGGATGAGGTGGCCAATCACGGGATCGTTCTCTACAACTTCGCGGAGGGCCACGGTTATGTCCCCCCTGGCTACATCTATCGTGGAGACCAGCCGATAGCGGCCCGGCTGCGCAAGGTTGCCGATCGGGTCAATCGCGATTTCCTGTTTGCCGGGGAAGGCCCGCAGGACTGGCTGATGCAGTATTTCCCCGTCTCCGAGACCGGGTTAAGGCCAACGCCGGTCTGCCAGTATCTCGATCGCAATTGCCTGATGCTGGCCGGGGTCAGCGGCTTCGACGACCGGGAAAAGCTGAATATGATTCTGCTGCAGCGATATGTAATTCAATACGAGCCCTTCTATTACAAGGGACACCTGACGGATTTTCCGCTGACCCTGGAATATGGAAAGAAGATTGACGCGCTGCGCCGGCGGTACAAAGCCTATCTCTGGGATGGCGAATACAGGGAGACTCTGGGAGCGCAGGTGGCCTCCGACGGTCCATGCCGCCATTCGGTATTTGTGGCTGCGGGAGGGAAGCGGGCGGTTGTGGTTATCAATCAGGAATTCGACAAGGGGCACCATGCAAGCGTGACTTTACCCAATGCAGGCAAACTGGTGGCAGCCAGCCCGGAACGGATCGAGGGCGTGGCTACAAATGGAAGCGTGTGGATTCCGGCACGTTCGGCAGCGGTTGTCATCGAACAGTAGGATTGCGCGAAGGTGCCGAAGGGAATCGAGGACGCAGTGCCGTGGTGGCTTTTGGAACGAGACGACGTGTACGTGCCCGGTTGGCATCAATCAGATTGATTCCGGTTCAATAGCGAGATTGAAACAATGGACGGTAACGTACACGTCATGATATTCTCCGCTTCTGATTGCTCGTTCTCGGCGGAGTGGGAAACAGAGCGCCTGTTTGCGCAGGGGATCGGCACAAGGGTATGACACAGTCACTTCGGGACCGCAAAGGAGATGAAACAGAAGCCGGGGTGAGCGCAAAACTGCGGTTGCCCGAAGCGCCGGCTTCGGAAGCCGGTCCGGTAAAGGCGTGGGAGGAATCGGTGCGGCTGCGCACGTACATGCCGGCCGCTCCCGACCGCAATCCCCTGTTTCTGGAGAAGCGCGTCTATCAGGGCAGCAGCGGGCGGGTGTATCCGCTGCCGGTCATCGACCGAATCGAGACGCAGCCGGAGGAGCATGCATGGAAGGCCATCCATCTGGAGAACGAATACATCCGGCTGATGGTTCTTCCGGAAATTGGCGGGCGTATTCACGTTGGCCTGGACAAGGTGAACAACTACGACTTCTTCTATCGGCAGAATGTAATCAAACCGGCGCTGGTGGGGCTTGCCGGACCATGGATTTCCGGCGGAGTTGAGTTCAACTGGCCGCAGCACCATCGGCCCGCGACATTTATGCCGGTGGAGACGTTCATCGAGCGGGAGGCAGATGGCAGTGTCGTCGTCTGGTGCAGCGATCACGATCCGATGGCACGCATGAAGGGGATGCACGGCCTGCGGCTTTCTCCGGGCAGCGCACGCGTGGAGTTGCGTGTGCGGCTTTACAACCGCACCGCCGATACGCAGACATTCTTATGGTGGGCGAACGCCGCGACTCACGTCCACGAGGCATATTTGTCATTCTTTCCGCGGGATGTCCGTTTTGTCGCGGATCATGCCCGCCGCGCCGTCACCGAGTTTCCCCTTAGCCGGGGAATGTATTACGGAATCGACTACGGGAAGCGCTCCCTGCACGGAGTTCCCGACGAGGAAAGACCCAGCCATTTCAGACCGGATGGCACTTATGCGGCGAACGATCTGAGCTGGTACGCGAACATTCCGGTTCCCACCAGCTACATGGTGGTCGGCTCGCGGGGCGACTTTAGCGGCGGCTACGATCATCGGCGAGGTGCAGGCGTGGTGCATGTTGCCAACCACCATATCGCGCCTGGCAAGAAGCAGTGGACCTGGGGGAATCACGATTTCGGCTATGCCTGGGATCGCAATCTTACTGAAGCCGATGGGCCGTATATCGAGCTGATGGCCGGAGCTTACACGGATAATCAGCCGGACTTCTCTTTTCTGGCTCCGGGGGAGACAAAGACGTTTCGGCAGTACTGGTATCCGATTCGCGAGATCGGAGTGCCGGACGACGCGAACACAGAGGCTGCGCTGCGGGTGGAACGAACAGGGCAGGGCATCGAAGTCCATTTGCTGGTGACTCGCGAGCGACCGGGAAGCTGCGTGCGGCTTCTGCTGAGTGGACGGGAAGCTGGGATCTGGCGCGGGGATCTCAGTCCGGCATCACCGCTTCATCACACATTTCCAACTCAGGAGGCGGGTGATCCGGAGATCCGCGTCGAACAGGGGGAAGCCAGGCTTCTGCGCTACAGCGTCGCGGACATTCTGCCCGCCGACTCTCCGAGTGTTGCGACCGAGCCTGCCCTGCCGACGGATGTAAGGACCAGCGACGAGCTATTCCTCATCGGACTGCATCTTGAGCAGTATCGCCATCCAACGAGAGAGCCCGATATATATTGGCGCGAGGCAGTAGCGCGCGATGCGGGAGACAGCCGGGCAAACCATGCGCTGGGCCGCTGGTATCTGCGGCGCGGGGAATTTTCCGAAGCGGAGAAATACCTGCGCACGGCAATTGCGCGACTGACGGAGAGAAACGCAAATCCGTACGACGGCGAACCTTTCTACAATCTGGGCCGGACGCTGCTGTATCTGGGGCGTACGGATGACGCCTATGACGCGTTTTACAAATCCACCTGGAATGCGGCATGGCGCGGGCCGGCGTACTGTCGCCTCGCGGAGATCGACAGCCTGCGAGGAAGCTGGCAGGACGCGCTCGATCACGTCGAGCGATCTCTGCGGACGGATCAGGACAATCGGAATGTCCGCAATCTCATGGTGCTCATTCTGCGAAAGCTGAACCGCACGCAGGAAGCGGAGGATTTGCTGCGCCAGACGCGGGCACTCGATCCACTCGATATCTGCAGCCGCTATCTTGCGACGGGAGAGATTCCCGGCGATGGCGGACAGCAGCTCGACCTGGGTTTCGATCTGCTGCGGGCGGGATTTTCCGCAGAGGCGCTTCAGGTATTTTCCGGAGGCCGGAACGACAGCTCCGGGGGAGACTCCACCATGCTGCTGTATGCACAGGCGCATACGCTGCTTCTGCGCGGGCAACGGGAGCATGCGGTGGAAACGTACCACAAGGCCGCCGCGGCCTGCGCCGATTACGTGTTCCCCAGCCGCCTGGAGGAAATGCTGCTGCTGGCAGAGGCGATTCGGCTCAATCCCGAGGATGCGCGTGCGCCCTACTATCTCGGCAATTTTCTGTACGACCGCCGGCGGCACAGGGAAGCAATTGCCCACTGGGAACTGGCGGCGCAGCTGGATCCGGAATTTCCCACCGTTTGGCGCAACCTTGGATTTGCATATTACAACGTGCTGCGCGATGCGGACCGCGCCATGGAATCGTTCGCCCACGCGCGGCAATTGTCACCGGCCGATGCGCGCATTTTCTACGAGCAGGATCAGCTGGCGAAACGCACCTGCACGCCGCTCCCGGAGCGCCTGGCGCTGCTGGAAGCCAATCGACAACTCGTGCAGGAACGAGACGATCTGTCTGTCGACCTGGCGACTTTGTACAACGACGTTGGCTCTCCCGATCGGGCATTGCAGATTCTCACTTCGCGGCAGTTTCAGCCCTGGGAAGGCGGGGAAGGGCTGGTGCTGGGTCAGTACGTCCGCGCGCATGTGCTGCTGGGGCAGCAGGCGCTGAGCGGAGGAGATGCGGGTGCAGCCACAACGCACTTCCACGCGGCCTTGCAGCCGCCTCCGAGTCTTGCCGAAGCCAGGCATCTGCTGAGCAACATGAGCATGGTGGATTACTGGCTCGGTGTGGCTTATGCGGAACAGGGCGACATGGAGGCGGCCAGAGAAAGCTGGACGCGGGCGGCGCGGAGCCAGTCCGACTTCCGGCAGATGCAGGTGCAACCCATTTCCGACATGACGTACTGGAGCGCCATGTCGCTGCTGCGTCTGCAACACGCAAAGGAGGCGGCAGAGCTGTTCCAGTCGATTTACGATTACGCCACCGCACTGGCAGGGCAGAAGGCGAAGATCGATTACTTCGCGACATCGCTGCCTGCATTACTGCTGTTCGACGAGGATCTGCAGGAGCGGCAGACGACGACGGCAATGTTCCTGAAGGCACAGGCGCTGCTGGGGCGCGGCGAAGAACAGCAGGGGCGAGACCTGTTACAGCAGGTCCTCAAACGCGACTGCAGCCACAGCGGCGCCATCGACCTGCTGCGCGGCAGGAAGGCATGATGCGTGCACGGAATCGCGCGTGAAGCTACTTCTCCTTCTTCCAACAGGCCCGAGCGGATGGTATATGTGTGGGGCATCGCCATGGTTGCCGCGCTGGGCGGCCTGCTGTTCGGCTACGACTGGGTGGTGATCGGGGGCGCGCGGCAGTTCTATGAGATTTACTTTCATCTGACTCAGCCTGAACTGGTCGGCTGGGCGAACAGTTGCGCGCTGGTCGGATGCCTGGCGGGTTCGCTGGCGGCCGGCTGGTTCGCGGAACGCTACGGGCGGCGCGGCGTGCTGGTGACTTCGGCGATTCTGTTTTGTATTTCCTCAGTGCTTACCGGGTGGGCGCCGACGTTCAGCAGCTTTATTCTGTGGCGCATTGTGGGTGGTACGGCCATCGGACTCAGTTCAAACGTGTCGCCGCTCTACATCGCGGAGGTGAGCCCGGCTGCGGTTCGCGGCCGTCTGGTGAGCCTGAATCAGTTTGCGATTGTCGTCGGCATTCTGCTGGCTCAGGTGGTGAATTCGTGCATTGCCCGGCCGGTGGCGGCCGGCGAGACTTCCCGGATGCTGCTGCATTCGTGGAACGTTCAGTACGGATGGCGGTGGATGTTCTCGGCGGTCGCCTTGCCCGCGGCCATCTTTACGGTCGCCTCCGCTTTTCTGCCGGAGAGCCCACGCTGGCTGCTCCATCGCGGACTGCAACAGCGAGCCGCAGCAGTGCTGGAGCGCATTGGGGGCAGACATTATGCTTCTGAAGAGCTGGCTGCCATCGAGCAATCCCTGAAAGCCGCGACGGCGAACCGATCCTCCTGGCGAGAACTGCTGAGGCCCGGAGTGCGCGGTCTGGCGCTGCTGGGCATTGCGCTCGTGGCGCTGCAGCAGTGGACCGGCATCAATGTGCTGTTCAACTATGCGGGTATCGTCTATCGAAGCGCGGGCTACGGAACGAACACGATCTTCCTCGACATCGTGGTCACCGGCGCCATCAATCTGGTGTTTACGATTCTGGCGATGGTTCTCGTGGATCGGCTGGGGCGGAGAAAGCTCATGCTCTTCGGCTGTCTGGGAATTGCTGTGTTTCAGTTGCTCTGCGCTCTTGCCTATCGCAGCGACTGGCCGGCTCCGGCGATCCTGACGCTGACGCTGGCGGCGATTGCCTGCTATGCGATGACGCTTGCGCCGGTGACCTGGGTGCTGATCGCGGAGATATTCCCCAATCGCGTCCGGTCGGAGGGTGTGTCGGTGGCGGTGAGCGCGCTGTGGGCCGCTTCCTTCCTGCTTACCTTTACATTTCCCATGCTGAACCGCGCGTTCGGCACGGGAGGAACGTTTCTGATCTATGGGGTGATCTGCCTGGCTGGATTTGTGCTGGTGGCGCGCTTTGTGCCGGAGACGCGCGGGCGCACTCTGGAGCAGATTGAAGCGGAGATTGCGGCCGTCAGGGGTTGATTGGCGTGGGGCAGCGAATGCCGGCAGTCCACGGCAGGCTGCGGTCCAAAGAGGAGCAAACAAGATGACTGCCACAACCAATGGGCCGGCAAAAGCGCTGCATCTCAGCAATGAGTATCTGCGCATCGCGGTCCACCCGGACGAGGGCGGCCGCATCGCATCGCTCCGCAGTCTTCAGCCAGATGTCGAGTTCCTGACGCAGGCGCATTCTCCCCGCCGTCAGCTAAAGCCATCGTTGAACGCGCGGTTTGAAGAGGGTGCGTGTGCCGGAATCGAAGAGTGCCTGCCTTCTGTGGCTGCCTGCGGGCCGGAAACGGCAGGCGGCGCCGTTCCGGACCATGGCGATTTCTGGCAGCTGAAGTGGAATGTGGAGAGCTACGACTCCCGGAGCGCGGTGCTGAGCGCAATGGGGTTCAGCCGCCCTGTTCGATTCCGCAAGGAAGTGTTGCTCGACGACTGGACCATGCGGCTGCAATACCGAGTGCTGAACGAAGGTTCGGAACCGACAAGGTTCCTTTACGCCTTTCACCCGCTGTTTGCCGTGGAGGCCGGCGATCAGGTCATTCTGCCTGTCGAAGTGCAGGACCTGGAGGTCTACTACTCGCGCGGGCAGCGGTTAGCAACCGCGGGGCGAGTGAGCTGGCCCCTGACCGCGGATGGCCGACGGCTCGACATAGTACAGGGAGCAGACGCCGGAAGTGCCGAGATGTTTTACACCGCGCGGCTCAGGGACTCGCAGTGCGGACTTGTGCGGAAAGCAGCAGGAGCGCGAATAGATCTGCAGTTCTCCGTGGACCTGCTGGCGTATCTCGGCGTCTGGATATGTTATGGCGGATGGCCGGAAGATAGCAGCTATCCTGCGCAGTATGCTGTGGCGCTGGAACCCACTACCGCTCCGTGCAACAGTCTGCGGGAAGCGCAGGACTCTGAAACGGCGGTGGAACTTGAGCCGGGAAGCTGCCTGAACTGGGAGATTGGTATCACGGTTCAGCCGGAAGGCGGCGAGTAGCAATGTCCGGGCGCGGCGCTGGTTGCCGCGAGCGGGCATGCAGATGCCTGCTGGCTTCGCGCACGCTGAGTGCGGAGAGCCTTTTCCCGGCGCGGACGAGGAAGGCGCGCACAGCTGCCGGATCGTGGCGCGCGTAATCCCGCAGCGCCCAGCCGATGGCCTTTTGAATGAAGAATTCCTTCTCCTGACCGAGCTGTTCGGCATAGGCGTACAGGCGTTTCGTGTCGGTGTCGGCACGCCAGCCCAGCTGGTGCAGCATGGCGACTCGCCGCATCCACAGGTTTCGATCGGAAACGGCACGATCCATCGCGGGCTGTGCTTCCCGTGGAAAGCGGCGTACGATGCTGCCCACCACCACAGCCAGACCATCCACCGAATCCCACCAGGACTTTTTGCGGACAAGAGCCAGCAGCGCGGGCAGGTCGCGGGGGTCGAGGATTTTGCGATATCGGGCGAGCAGATCGACAGCGACGTACTGGAACTCACGCTCGCTTTCCTGCCACAGCATGCGTGCGGCGGCGAGCAGTTCCTGAGAGCTTTGCGGCTGGAAGGCTCGGGCCAAGGGCGCGGTGACCGCGCGTCTCAGCGGAGTTGGAACGCCGAGGAAGACAAACTGGTTCCGCATATACGCCTGCATCGCATCTGTACGGACAGGGTCTGCCGCACGACGAAGAGCGGCCGCGACATCCGCGACCAGGTTTTCGCAGCGGATGGTGGATTTCACACCGGCTTTCATCAGTCAGCTCTCCAGTTCCATACATTATGCTTCGGAGCAGCCTGGAAAGGGCTGGCGGCGCGCGTTTTCAGACATGGATCGAGGTGGAGGGAGTTGTATCATTTGCCATCCCTCGCAGCGGTGGTTTAGAAAGGGCTACGCGGCACATGGTCGAGCCGGAATCCCATCTCACGGAATCTTCGATGACGCAGGATTTTTCGAAATTGCATGCGCCTACAGGCGCTCTGGGAACGCCGCCCGCACACCAGCGGGAGTGGGATCAGTACCGTCTGAGCGCGGATCAGGTCGAAGCATTCGACCGCGACGGATTTCTGGCTGGCGTGCCGGTTCTCGACGAGCGCCAGGTGGAGATGCTGTGCGCCGAACTGGCGGAGCTGATGGAGCCATCGCATCCCGCGCACAGGCTGTTTCACGAATACCACTCAAACGAATCGGGCAATCCCAACACGATTCTGTTTCACGCGCTGGGTGCGTGGCGAACCGGGCCGGCGTTCCACGACGTGCTGTGGAGTCCGGCCTTTCTGATGGCCGCATCGCAACTGCTCGACGGTGCGGTGCGGCTATGGCATGACCAGCTGTTCTGCAAGCCGGCGCATCACGGGGGCGTGGTGGCATGGCATCAGGATTATTCCTACTGGACGAGGACGAAGCCCATGTCCCACCTGACGTGCTGGATCGCGCTGGACGACAGCACGGTCGACAATGGGTGCCTGTATTACGTTCCGGGAAGCCACCGCTGGGATCTGCTGCCGATTACCGGGCTGGCTGGCGATATGAACGAGATTATGACTGTGCTGGACGAAGATCAGAAAGAGGCATTTCGGCCGGTGCCGATCGAACTGAAGCGTGGGCAGTGCACGTTCCACCATCCGCTGATGGTGCATGGGTCGTATGAGAATCGCTCGGACCGGCCGCGGCGCGCGACGCTGGTGAATGTCTTCCGGGACTGTGTGCAGTCCGCGAGCGACGAACCGCTGCTGCCCGGAGTGCCGGTCATTCCCAAAGGGCGGAAGGTGGAGGGGCAGTTCTTCCCGCTGCTGTTCGATCCGCAGGACGTGAAGTAGAAAGCTGACGCGCGGAGCTTCAGCTTCCGGAGACTGCTGCCTCCTGGGGCCATCCGGCGAGCGCCTGCTGCTAAAACGTTACAGTTGCTATTCCGCGCGTATACAATTCATCCGTCTGTCCGGAGGAATTTGTGAATCGAACCGCAAGCTGGTTCACCAGGCACTGGGTTCCGTGTGCCGTCGTCGTGCTGCTCATGATTCAGGTGGCGCAGTTCACCTATGTGGTCCATCGCGAATCGCTGACCTTCGATGAAGGCGATCACTCCTTCTCCGGATACATGATGTGGAAGACGGGGGATTATGGGCTCAATCCGGAGCATCCTCCGCTGGTGAAGCTGCTGGCCGCGGTTCCCACGATTGGCAGGAAGCTCTGGACTCCGCCGCTGCAGGGCCGGTTCTTCAAGCAGGAGGCGTATCTCGACGGGCGCGACTGGCTGGCCCGCAACGATGGCGGCACCCAGCACCTTGTTTTCGAGATGCGGATGATGACCGGTATTCTCGCCGTCGGCCTGTCGCTCTTCATCTTTTTTGCCACGCGCGAATACTTCGGCACCGGTGCTGCTCTCTTCGCGCTGGTGCTGTCCAGCTTCGACCCGAATCTCCTGGCGCACTCGGCGCTGGTGACTACGGATATGGGCGTCACGTGCTTCTTCATCGGGTCCATTTATGCCTTTTACCGTTACGTGAAGAAGCCGGGATGGTGGCGGCTGATCATCGCCGCCGTGACGGCGGGGCTGCTGATCGCCAGCAAACACTCGGGTGTTCTGTTTGGGCCGATGATGGTGGTTCTGATCCTGTGGGAAGTTGCGACGACGGCGCGCGGCCAGCGCCTGCGCACGGCTCTGCGGCTCGCCGGAGCCTTCGCGTTCATTGTGGTGGGCAGCTGCGTTGTGCTCTGGGCGTTTTTCGGCTTTCGCTATGCCGCCCGCCCTGCCGGCCTGCATCTGAATCCCTCGCTCACCGCCTACGCGTCGGGGCTGAGCCACTTTGATCAGTCCGTGATTCTCACGTTTGCGCACTGGCACCTGCTGCCCCAGTCGGAGCTGATGGGCCTGGTTGACGTGAAGCTGATGGCGCAGGATTATCCCACCTTCATTCTGGGCCATGTCTACGCACATGCCGTCTGGTGGTACTTTCCTGTAGCTTTCCTGATCAAGACGACCCTGGGCCTGCTGGCGCTGCTTGCCCTGTCGGTTTTCGCCATGGTCACCGGGCGGCTTCGCTGGGGACGCGAAGTCGCCTATGTGGTCCTTCCGGGCGTCGTCTATTTTGCGATTGCCATGGCCGCGGGGATGGATATCGGCGCGCGCCACATTCTGCCCGTCTACGCCATGGCCACGATGCTGGCCGGCGGGGCCATCATGGCCCTCTGCCGCCGCAACGGGCAATGGAACCGCACGTGGGTCTGGGTGTGTTCGCTGCTGGTTGTGGCCCACGTCGCCTCGGCGCTCTCGGTCTTTCCCAACTATCTGGCCTATGCGAACCGCGCGTGGGGAGGGCCGAGCAACGTTCACAATCTGCTCAGCGACGCCAATGTGGACTGGGCGCAGCAGCTGTACCAGGTGAAAGCGTGGCAGGATCTGCATCCCAGTCAGTCGTGCTGGTTCGCCTACTTTGCCAATCCTGAAATCAGGCCCGCGGTCTACGGCATCCACTGCAAGATGCTGCCCACTGCGGATACGGGCTGGATGGGCGGCTCGGCCATCGTTCCGCCTGTCATCCATGGGCCGGTCTTCATCAGCGCCGGAGACCTGAGCGGGTGCGAATGGCCCAGCAGCCAGTTCAATCCGTATCGCTCATTCCAGCACCTGAAACCGGTGGCCTCCATTGATTACGGCGTCTTTGTCTATCAGGGAACGTTCTCCGTTCCGCAGGCTGCGGCGCTGAGCCGCGCGCAGCATGTCAACGTGCTGTTGCAGCAGAACCATCCCCAGCAGGCTCTGGCGCTGGCGCGGGAGGCGGTGTCTGTCGATCCGGGAGATCTTTCCGCGGAGACCGCGCTCGGTAATGCGGCGGCCACCACAGGGCACATGAAGGAGGCGCGCACAGCTTTTGAGGCGGCCATTGTGGCAGCAAAGCGCCTTTCGCCTGCGGCGCGGAAGGGCTATCTGCCCGGCCTGCAGGAGCAGCTCAGCAAATTGCCGGCGGCGCCTGCGGGCAAAATGTGACGGGCGATTATTGGCGCAGGCGGAGATGAGGAGCTTGTCCGATGTAGGAGCGGATTGATAATCTCTGGACCGTTCCGGCTTCTTAACGGAAGAGATTCTCCATCGAGGTTCCTGTGAAATCAAAGGTTGCGTTTGTGAAGCGGCTGGCTCCTGCCGCGGCGATGGTTGCGCTGCTCTGTCCTGTACACCTGGCTGCGCAGAAGGCTCCGGCGAAGATGCATCCACAGGCAGCGCGGCGTGCCAGCGCGGCGAACGGCGAGCCGGTGCATCTGACTGCGGCGCAGGATCGCGAGCGAACGTTGCGGCTGATGGACATCAAAAAATCCCAGATGCGCCCGGAGCCATCTTCGACCGGCATCGATGCGCGCCACGCGGCCAATT
This sequence comes from Acidobacterium sp., assembly GCA_027323785.1. GTDB lineage: Bacteria > Acidobacteriota > Terriglobia > Terriglobales > Acidobacteriaceae > Palsa-343. Next base: position 14,384 of record DAHVZZ010000520.1, read on the forward strand.
ACAACGAGGCGAAAGCGAATATCTATCCGACGCTGCCCAATGCGCTGGTGCTGAACGACGGGCAGCGCGTGACCACGGCGAAGATGTGGTGGAAGGAGCGGCGGCCGCAGATTATCGCGCTCTTCGACAAAAACATCTACGGTTACACGCCGAAGCACCTGCCGAAGGTGCACTGGACGGTGGTGCGGTCCACGCGGGAACACGCCGATGGAATGGACGTGGTCACGCAGTACATTGTCGGGCATGTGGATAACTCGATCGATCCGAAGATTTCCGTGCGCATTCCTCTGCTGCTGGTGACGCCGGCTCATGCGGCCGGACCGGTGCCGGTCATCATGGAACTGGCTCTGGGGTCGGAGTTCAAAACAGCGCTGGCCGGGCCGGTGGCGGGCATTCCGGATAAGTGGGCTGTTCCGTGGCAGCCGGTGCTGCGGCGCGGGTGGGGATTTGCCGAGCTTTCGGCGACCACGGTTCAGGCGGATACCGGCGCGGGCCTGACGGAGGGCATCATCGGCCTGATGAATCATGGACAGCCGCGCGGCCTGTACGACTGGGGAGTGCTGAAGGCGTGGGCGTGGGGCGCCAGCCAGGCGCTCAACTATTTTGAAACCGACAAAGCTGTGAATGCGAAGGAAGTGGGCGTGGAAGGCCATTCGCGCATGGGCAAGGCGGCGCTGGTGGCGATGGCCTACGACCCGCGCTTTGCCATTGTTTACAGCAGCTCGTCGGGCGAGGGCGGAGCGAAACTGTACCGGCACGATTTCGGGGAGCCGCTCACCAGCATCACTTCGGTATCGCTCTATCACTGGTTCGACGGATATTTTCTGCGCTATGGCGGTCCGGAAAACGCCGGCGATCTGCCGGTGGACGCCCACGAGCTGATTGCGCTGTGCGCGCCTCGGCCAGTGTTCATCGGCGGCGGAGCGGATGTGGGGGACGGTTATGTCAACCCGAACGGCGACGGATGGGCGGACACGAAGGGGATGTTTCTGGCGGAGGTTGCAGCCGGGCCGGTGTATCGGCTGCTGGGCGCGAAGGGGCTGGGAACAACGGTGTATCCGCCGATGGAAACCGCGCTGATCAGCGGCGATCTGGGCTTCCGGCAGCAGCCTGGCGGCCACACGCCCAAACCGAACTGGCCATATTTTCTGGAGTTCGCCAGCCACTATTTCCATACGCCGGGAGCGGCCGCGAGCGGTAAGTGAAAAAGAGGCGGCGGGTCAGAGGGTGACACCCGCCGAAGGCATCCGGCTGGAATACCGGAAGCTCTCGGCGGGTGTTCTCGCTTACTGCGGAGGGAAGTTGCACGAATCATCGGGGAGATTTGTGCTTGTTAGTGTGAGCGTGTGGAGGTGGTTTGTGGTCAGCAGCGAGTTGAATGCCGTGATTGGCTGCTGAGCGGCCTTCCACGCGGCCACGGTATGGTTGTAGTTCCTGCAGTCGCTCTCCCAGGTGGCGACCTGCGTTGGTGTGGGCGCCATGTCCATGCCGACCTGCATCATGCTGACCATGGTGTTGTACTCGTTGTTTTCGTCCACGAATGACTTCAGCGCTTTTTTGTTGGGACCCGCCATCATGCGGCGGATCATGGCTTCGATGGTCGTGGGACCGGGTTTGGCGCCGCCGATTGCCTTCAGGCTGGCATCCAGCTTTTTCGCCTGTGCGGCCACGTCGGGCGGGAGCTTCTGCTTCATCAGCTTCTCGACCTGATGCCGGACAGCTGCCACTTCCGCGTGTGCTTTCCAGGTCTGCTCCATGCCGTGGTAAGAGAGCATGGTGAGCCTGTTCTGGCGGCGCAGCTTTGCCATCAGAGTGGGGCTCTGGCCGACGCGCGGATCGTTGACCACCGTGACATGGCGGGTGTACACCTTGCCGTCCACGGTGAGCTTCAGCGTGTAGACCCCGGGGATGACCTGTGGCCCATGCGGCCCGCGCGCGGTTTCGCCCGCCACGGTATTCATCTGGTTTTCCATATCGTGGCTGAACGCTGGCGGATTGTTGTAGAGCAGGTTCCAGTGAACGCGGTTGAGGCCCACATGTGTGCTGAGCGCGCGCGACTGGGGACTGGCCAGCCAGTACCGCGGGAACCACTGGCCTTCAAAGGGCGGCGGCAGTTGGCTGGTCATGGTGCGGACCAGATTGCCTTTCGCATCGAAGACCTGGATCTGGATAGGCCCGGCTGGTTTCTGGCTGAGGTAGTAATCCAGAATCGCTCCGTACGGCGGGTTCTTTGCGTGGGGCACTTCGACGGAGAAGGGCTGATCCCAGTTGCTGTTCTTGCGGGAACGAATCGCGTCCTCCGGTTTGAAGAAGTAAGTGGAGGAGGAGGCGATTCTGCCGGCATGGGCGGCGAGCTGGCGCAGCGGCGTGATGTCGTCGAGAACCCAGAAGCCGCGGCCGTAGGTGCAGATCACCAGATCGTTCTGGTGGTGAGCGGTGTGAATGGTGAGATCGCGGACCGAGGTGCTGGGCAGGTTCTGCCGCAGCGACTGCCAGTGATCTCCGTTGTCGAAGCTGACGTAGACGGTCGTCTCCGTGCCGGCAAACAGCAGGCCGGGCTGCTTCGGATCGACGCGCATGCTGTTGACCCAGCTTCCGGTGCGCTGATCGCTGGGAAGGCCGTTGACGATTTTTGTCCAGGTTTTACCGCCATCCACCGTGCGCCAGATGAGCGGCACGTCGGGGTCCTCCGTTTTGGGCACCTTCTGGAACATTCCGCCACTGATGCGGCCGACGACGAAGGCGGTGCCGATGTTATCGCCCGCGTCGATGGTGCTGAAGCTGGTATGCGGCGGGACGTCGGGGAGGTTGGTGACGTTGGTCCACACTGCGCCGTGGTCCATGGTTTTGTAGATCTGCCCGTTGGTGCTGACGGTCCAGATCACCCCCGGCTGAACCCTGGAGATGGAGAAATCCGCAATGGCGGGTGGATGCTTCGGGAGATGCATCGGCTTCTTCGCTTTGGCTGCCTTCCCGGATGGGGCGCCGGCCTTGGCCGCCTTCACCGCGGCCTTGCCGGCAGGCAGGGACGCCGGCTTAGGGGCGGCGGGCTTCGTCTTCGGCTTCGGCGGCGTCGCGCCGCAGGCCACCTGAGGCTTGCCCTTCGGCGTGGTCAGGTCAGGGCTGACCACCGACCAGGAATGCGCGCCATTGTGCGAGACCAGCAGGCACTGATAGCCGGCGTAGAGCGCACTGGGGTCGAAGGTGACGTCGAACTTTCGCGGCACTTCACGCGCGCCATGATACTTTTGCGCATTCACGCCGAAATCGGGAGCGACGTTTTCCCACTGTCCCGTTGCCATGTTGACTTTAACCATGCCGCTGCCGCCGCCGCCCGGTCCGTAGCCGACAGCGTAAAGAATGTTAGGGTGCAGCGGATCGGGCGTGATGTAGCCAAATTCCGAAGAAGGCACAGGGCTCCAGTCGGTAATGTCCACCTGGCCCCACTGGCCGCGACTGCTGATCATCACGGCGCCGGTGTCCTGCTGCGCTCCGATGATGTGATAGGGATAGTCGTTGTCGGTGGCGACGTGGTAAATCTGCGCGATCGGCTGGTTGTACCAGAGGCTCCAGGTTTTGCCGTTGTCGAGCGTTACGCTCGCTCCCTGGTCGGCGCCAATGATCATGCGCTTGCCATTGGTCGGGTCGATCCACATCTTGTGGTAGTCCTCGCCGCCCGGCGCGCCCTTGAAGGCGTGGAAGGTAACGCCGCCGTCGGTCGAGCGGTACAGGGCGGTGCTGGCCGTGTACAGGATGTTCGGGTTCTGCGAGTCGACCCAGACGCCGGAGCTATAGGATCCCTGCCCGTTCTCGATGCGCGTGTCTTTGCCGGCCATGTGCTTCCA